>JAHJRE010000214.1 GCA_018831055.1 Bacteroidota bacterium | reverse complement strand
TGAGATGATATGGTATGGGAAAGCTCATTCCGGTAGCGATATTCTGATTTTCATCCCGGAATCCGGGATGTTGATGAGCGGAGACTTGTTTTTCCCGGGAGGGAGGCCATCATTGAATCAGTACGAGCCTGAAGATACCGTGCAATGGCTCATTGCCCAAAAATGGCTCAGGAAACGCCTCGACAATATTGAACTGGTGGTCGGCGGACATGGGCAGATTATGAACCGGGAGGATGTAGAATCATTTTTGGAAAGATCAAAACCGCCAACCGTTAATTGATCTTGATATTCCGGTGATTTTTAGCTATTTTGTGAAAAAAATCATAAACCGGAATCATGAAAACCAAAGTTTTCTTTTTTATCATCACCGCCTGGCTTTTTGTGTTAGTGAAAGGTTATTCCCAACCCCAGGTCGACAGCATCCTGGTAAAACGGTTTTACTATACCTGTAAGGTTTGGGGTTATGTGAAATACTTCCATACAGCCATGGCCGATTGCAGCATAAAATGGGACAGTGTTCTGATTCATACTTTACCACAGGTTGAGAGCGCAGGATCCTGGCAGGCATTCAACGACATCCTGCTCAATATGGTCAATGTCCCTGGCGAAATGGCCATTCCAACTACCCCACCCCCACAGATCCCAGACAGCCTCTTTTTCAACCTGCATACACAATGGTTCAATGATACTGCCATCCATGCTCCGGTCAGATCCATCCTGGATACCATAAAAGCCAGGTTCCGGCCACAGGATAACTGCTACGTGCAAACGGGCATGGTGGGCAACCCCGATTTTTCTGCAGATACTGCATATAACCGGCAGGAAACCTATCCTTCGAAAGAACGACGGATGCTGGCATTGTTCAGATATTGGAACAATATTGAATATTTTTTCCCTTACACCGATGTTATGGACCAGGAATGGGATATTACGCTGAATGAAATGATCCCCTGGTTTTATATGGCATCAACGGGCACAGAATATGCTGTGGCAGTACTCAGGCTGGCACACTTTATCAACGATACCCATGGATACACAAACAGCATGCTGGCCTACCAGTATCTTGGAAGCTATTTCCCGAAATTCTTCCCGGAACAGGCTGAAGGCCAAATGGTCGTATCGCGCGTATCCGGCACTGTTACAAACGTTTTTCCGGGAGATATAATCCTGGAAATTAATGGAATACCAATTGAAGAATTCAAAGACAGCCTTCGACCATTGATCGTGGCATCCAATGAGTCCAGGATGCAATACAACCTGAACAATACGGTGGTAAGAGGACAAACCAGCAGCAGTTTCGAGCTTCTGCTCCAGGATGAGAGCGGCACCCGGCTGGAGACTACACCCAGATCATACTCCTACAACGCATATTTCTCGTTGATTGCCAATAACGGACCCATCTGGTATGATACCCTCCTGCCGGGAGGTTGCAATTATGGCTATGTGGACATGGGGAGGCTTGAGCAGTCATCGGTTGGTGATATGTTCCAGGATCTCTGGGAAACCGATGCGATCATCTTCGATATCCGAAGCTATCCAAAGGGAACTTTATGGACAATCGTTAATTACCTGTTTCCTCAGTCGTTCTGTATTGCCAGTTTTACCAAACCAAATGCCGACTACCCGGGTACCATCTCATGGGAGGATGAATATATCGGATATCCTCAAGCGGAACTTTACCAGGGTAGTATCATCGTTCTATTCAATGAAAAAACATTGAGCCAGGCAGAATATACCTGCATGGGACTTGACGCCCACCCCAATTGCATTAAAATAGGAAGCCAGACAGCCGGAGCCGATGGAAATGTAAGTGAAATGTTTTTACCCGGTCAGATTTCAACATTTATGACAGGATTGGGCACTTTTTATCCCGATCATACCCCAACCCAAAGAATTGGAATAGTACCTGATCATGAGGTTAATATAACCATACAAGGCCTTCGTGAACAAAGAGACGAGGTACTGGAATATGCCCTGAACTGCCAACTGGTGGGCACAGAGGAACCATTGAAAACAACAGGATGTTCGGCCC
>JAHJRE010000213.1 GCA_018831055.1 Bacteroidota bacterium | reverse complement strand
GAATTCCTGGCAAAACAGACACCGGGATTCTCGGGGGCCGACATTGCCAATGTTTGTAATGAAGCTGCACTGATTGCCGCGAGAAGAGATAAAGAGACGATTGATAAACAGGATTTTATGGATGCCATCGACCGGATCATCGGTGGATTGGAAAAGAGGAATAAGATCATTTCACAGAGTGAGAAAAAGGTGATAGCATTTCACGAAGCGGGCCACGCTACAGTAAGCTGGCTCCTGGAGCATGCTCATCCCCTGGTAAAGGTAACCATCATACCCAGAGGAAAGGCACTTGGAGCCGCCTGGTATCTTCCTGAAGAAAGGCAGATAACTACCACGGATCAAATGTTGGATGAAATGACTGCCGCCCTGGGAGGTCGTGCTGCTGAGCAGGTGATTTTCGGAAAGGTTTCGACAGGAGCCCTCAATGATCTTGAGAAAGTTACCAAGCAGGCATACAATATGATTGTGTACTTTGGACTCAATGAAAAGGTTGGAAATGTGAGTTATTATGATTCTACAGGGCAGCAGGAATACTCCCTGCATAAGCCTTTCAGCGAGAAAACTGCCGAACTCATCGATAAGGAAATTAAGCTGATGGTGGAAGAGGCCTATCAGAATGCTTTGCGTATTCTTCAGGAAAACAAGGACAAACTGAAAAAACTTGCGGGAAGATTACTGGAAAAGGAGGTTATTTTCAGTGAAGATCTTGAAGAGATTTATGGTAAACGGCATTTTGAAGAGAAAAAGATTGCCGACGAACCCGAAAATGAACCATCATCAGAAAATATAGCTTCCTGATAAGATTAAAATTATGCGTGAAAGCTCACCCAGGGAGAAAATTCTGACAAGCATTCGCAATGCTTTAATTAATAAAGTTGCTGCAACTGAAAAAGGCCAGGCTACTACCAGGCCGGTTTACCATAAAATAGCTGATGACCTTAGCGTGACTTTTGCTGAATCCCTTAATAATGCTGGGGGTAAGTTTTATTATTGTGCCGGAGTGAGTGATTTTCAAAAAGGGTTAAAGGGATTGGCTGAGCAAATGGAGTGGGAATATATATTTTGTCAGGACAAGAGTTTGCAAAAGCTGCTTAAGGATGCTCACATTCCTTACCGTTTCAGCGAAACTCATCAGGTGGAGGCAAAAGCAGGTATCACACGTTGCGAATATCTTGTAGCCCGTTTTGGTTCGGTTGTGGTTTCTTCCAAAACGGGATCCGGGCGAAAAGCGCATATTATACCCGATTCTCATATTGTTCTTGCGTTTACATCACAAATAGTAATGGAGATACGTGACGCCATGGCGGGCCTTCAACAAAAATATCGGGGAGCTTTACCATCTATGGTTTCCTTTATCACCGGACCAAGCCGGACAGCAGATATTGAAAAAACGCTTGTAATGGGCGCCCATGGCCCAAGAGAATTATTTGTTTTTTTGATTGATACATAAATCAGAAATTTGCCGGGCTTTACCGTCGAATGTTTGGGATATGAGAAGTATGAGCAATATAGTTTTAAGAACGATAACAGGTATATTTTTTGTCTTAGCAGTGCTTGGATCTGTTGCATGGAGCCCATATCCTTTTGCTCTTCTTTTCCTGGTATTTACTTTATTGGGTCTGTACGAATTTTTCAGGATGATGAATGTACAGAAAACGGGAATATATAAGTGGTTTGGAATGTTTGCAGGGATGATCCTGTATCTGACCGTATCTGCCTCAGCACTTGATTTCACATCACCTCTGATCCTTATTGTTAATATACTGATCCTTATATTTATAATGATACTTGCCTTGTTCTCGGGAGGAAAGTATTCGTTTGAGGGAGCCGGGATGACATTTTTAGGCATTGTTTATATCGCTATGCCCTTTGGCCTGTTGAATTTCTTTTATGAACCTCAAAGCGAGTGGTTTGCTGCCGGTTTAATAATGGGTTTCTTCCTGATACAATGGCTTTATGATATTTTTGCCTACCTGGGAGGAAGGATTTTTGGAAAACATCGTCTATCGCCCGAAATTTCACCCCGCAAAACCTGGGAAGGAATGATTACAGGCGCCGTCATTACACTGGGGGGTGCATTATTGGTTAATCAATTCGTTTGCCCTAAAGGTGTTTTCCATTGGTTGGTAATTGCCCTGATCATAATTGCAATGGGAAGTTTGGGTGATTTAGCCGAATCCATGATTAAACGCTATGCCAATGTTAAGGACACAGGTAACATTTTCCCCGGCCACGGTGGCGTGCTTGATCGTTTCGATAGCGTATTGTTTTCTGCACCTGCAGTATTTGTCTATTTAAAGCTTTTCCTGTAGAATGAGATTGCATAAAGCCGGCATCAAACCCATTCTGATTACCCTGACCGGTGTTATAATCCTTTTGTCTTTATTGCATTTGTTGCCGCTTACCTCCTGGATGAAGATATGTCTCTATATTGCTGCTCTCCTCTTTATGTTTTTTGTTGTCAGGTTTTTCCGGCGCCCAATACGTGTTTTGGTTCCTGAAAAAGATTCGGTATATAGTGCAGCTGATGGGACTGTTGTCGCCATTGAAGAGGTAATGGTGCCGGAGTACTTTAACGATAAACGCATTCAGGTTTCCGTGTTTATGTCTATTTTCGACGTTCATGTGAATTTTTTCCCTATCAGCGGAAAAGTAAGGTATTTGAAACACCATGAGGGGTTACATATTCCGGCTTTCCGGCCAAAATCATCATTAATGAATGAAATGACCACTGTGGTACTTTCTGATGAAAAGGGACGCGAGATCATGGTCAGGCAGATTGCCGGAGTTATGGCCAGAAGGATCGTTTGTAATGCAAGACCGAATGGAAGTTTTACTCAGGGAGATGAACTAGGAATCATTCGTTTTGGTTCAAGAGTAGATATTCTTCTTCCTTTGAAAACCGATATCAAGGTGAAACTTCATCAGAAAGTAAGAGGAAATATCGATCTGATTGCCAAGATCTCTTAAAAGAATTTTGTTAATTCCTTCAGATCTTCAATTTCAAGATTTGCCCCTGCGTGGTTTTCTTCCTTGTGGTAATTAAAGTGTATCTGGTCCATCCCTGCGTTCCGGGCCCCCAGGATGTCAACCTCCACATCATCTCCTATCATGATACTGTTGTGATAAAGGGCTCCTGCCTTGTGCATGGCCAGCTCAAAAATGAAAGGATCGGGCTTTTTAACGCCGGCTTCTTCGGAAGTGGTCACCGTACGAAAATAGCAGCCCAGCCCCGCCATACTTAATTTGGCAAACTGAACCTCCTCAAAGCCATTGGTAATGATATGAAGGTCATACTTATGATGAAGGTATTCCAGAGTTTCATGCGCATGCGGGAACAGGAAGATACGGTCATGCCTGATGGTAAGATAGTCATCGGCAATCATCGCGGCAAGCAATAAATCATCAATGCCGAACGAATTCAATGTCATTTCGAACCTTCGTACACTCAGGACTTCTTTTTTAATTTCTCCCTTCCTGTAATAACTCCATAACATATCATTATGCTCCTTGAATACAGTCCTGAATTCTTCCAGTCCGGGAATGCCTTTAGATTTAAGATCGAATTTCAGGAAAATATCCCGGAAGGTTTCCAGTGAATTACGGTCAAAATCCCAGATAGTCCGATCAAGATCGAAGAAAAGATGAAGGTATTTGTTCTTTGCGAATATCAATGATAGGAGATTTGCGGCAAAAATAGTCGAAATTGATAAAAAAGAACTTGACAAAGCATTTTTTTATCATTACTTTTGCGATATCAAAATGATATTATAGTGCAATTAATTTAAATTTATTACCATGGAAAAGAAGTATTTGCCAACCAATGGTTATCTGGCATTGTTTATTGATCTGCTAATGATCATCGCTCCGGTAATTTTTATGATCTTTTATCAGCAGTTTTTGTTGTTCATTGTTGTAGGACTGGGATTGTTCCTGCTTCCCGGTTTTTTCATTGTGAATCCGAATGAATCGATGGTCTTGGTTTTATTTGGGAAATACAAGGGCACAGTCAAGAATAATGGATTTTTCTGGGTGAATCCGTTTTTTACGAAGAAGAAGATCTCATTAAGGGCCAGGAACCTGAACAGCGAGCCCATCAAGGTTAATGACAAGGTGGGAAATCCAATCATGATTGGGATAGTTTTAGTATGGAAGGTTGAGGAAACTTTTAAGGCTGCATTTGATGTTGATGACTACATTCATTTTGTGGATATTCAGAGTGAGGCTGCTATCCGTAAGCTTGCCGGGCACTATCCTTACGACAATTATGATGACGAGCAGGCGGAGATCACTTTGCGTTCAGGGGGGGAGGAAGTCAATCAGGTGTTGGAAGATGAATTACGTGAGCGTTTGGGTATAGCAGGAATCCATGTAATGGAGGCCCGCATCAGTTATCTGGCTTATGCTTCAGAGATAGCCAGTGCCATGCTCAGGAGGCAGCAGGCTTCTGCTATTGTTGCAGCAAGGATAAAGATTGTTGAAGGTGCAGTTGGGATGGTAGAAATGGCTCTTCAGGAACTATCGAAGAAAGAGATCATTGAACTGGATGAAGAACGCAAGGCCACCATGGTCAGCAACCTGATGGTTGTCCTTTGCGCCGATAAGGATGTTACACCGGTTGTAAACACAGGTACCTTACATCAATAGTTTTTATGTCGAACAAAAAGCCATTCGTTCTTCGTTTGAATCCTGAAATGATGGAGCGGCTTGAAAAGTGGGCTGCCGATGAATTCCGTTCCGTAAACGGGCAGATCGAGTGGATCATAGACCGTGCCTTGAAAGAAGCGGGAAGAAAATCGAAGATCTAAGATCGCAGATCGCAGATCGCAGATTAGGAGTGTTCAAAACCTTGTAAGTGTATATTTTTTTGAGTCATTAGTTTGAAAGTTTAGGGATTAAAAAGTGTTTAAACACATCTGTTTTCGTTATCGAAAAAATGTATTTGGATCACCTCCACTTTGGATAATCATGTAATCATCTATCATATATTCTAATTCCATAGCAAATCGCCTTTTGGCAGTTTTGTAGCCAAACCCGTTTATTTTTTTGTAAATAAGGATGAGCATAGCAAGAATTAAAGTCATATAAAGGAGGATTTTAATCCCATTCACATTGACACTTATCAAGTGAGCAAAGTTTAATTCCTGCTTAAGGAAACGGAAAAATACTTCAATATCCCATCTATGTTTATAAATTTCAATGATTTCTTTGCATTTCAAGTCAAAATGATTCGTCAGAAACCAAAATTGCCTTCCTTTTTCATCTTGCGTCTGAATCAATCGAAATTCATTTTCAACAACGTGATCCCCTGATCGATACAAATACACTCGTTGATCTTTGAGAACAGTCAAATTCCTTACCACAATTCCCAAAGATGTATCCATGTCATTTAAGACAATGTATCTAGAATCCACTTTTAATCTGGTAACGAACAAAAAATCATTTTGATCCAGTTCACAGAAAGCTTTTCGTTTTGAAACACCCCGGTCAAAAACAAAGATATTGTCTTTACTTTTATCTACTAACTTAAGGATAGCTTGGGGAATGGTCTGGTTTTCGCTCAAGTGCTTTTGCTTGGTATATACTTCAACACTACTAGGGAACATATTGGTTAAACTAACTGTGTATTTAACCTGTTTTTTACCATTTTTTTTCATGCCTACATTCATACCCTCTTCAAGTTTGGCTGCAGTTTGACAAACCATCGTAGAGTCTACTCTGGTTATTTTGTAGTGTAATGACAGTGTCGATTCATCATATAGATGGCTGCATTGCTCATAGATGGCTTCATAAGCCTTCGAAAAAAAATCCACATTCATTTTGGCCAACCTTGCCGAAAAAGAGTTAAATTTAGCCGTAGGCATGGTCCCCGGCAATTTAAACAAAGCCCTGAATTTTCTGGAGTTGTAAAAGTCTTCCAGCGATCGTAAGCCTATTCGTTCATTCTCTAATAGTCCAAATAGCAATAAGTTGAATACATTACGGCCGTATAACTTTTTTACTTGATAATCTACGTTAGTTTCAGCAGCCAGATCAAGTAGTAGTTCATCTGGGATGAGCTTGATCAAATCACTTGCACCGATACCGTCTTCCTTAAACTTCATACATAGATTAAATCAGTATAAAAGTATAAGGAAATTGAATTATATCTGCTTACATGTTAAATTAATTTACCAACACACAACCATTTTAAATGTTGATATCCATGTTTTTATGAAATATTTAAGAAGTTTATAGTTAATATCTATCATATATTTGTTAGCAACCTAATTATTTTAAAAATTGCAAAGAACTTTTATTGTTGCTTAGTTTGTTTTGAACACTCCTAAT
>JAHJRE010000212.1 GCA_018831055.1 Bacteroidota bacterium | reverse complement strand
CTGCAATGCCTTTTTCAATCAGCCAGTTCACCCCGTCGGTAATATCATCCTGCATGGTAAGTCCCCATTGTTTGAAGGATGCTTCCCAGAATTTTCTTCCATAACCTGTCGAACCTCTGAAATTCATTTGCAAAACGGCATAACCACGATTGGCCAGAAACTGTATCTCAGGATTGAACCCCCAGTTATCACGTGCCCAGGGACCTCCATGAGGATTAACCACTACCGGTAAATCTTTTGCTGTTTCCATAGTATATCCCTTAGGTAGAGTAAGGTATCCCGGGATTTTCAGACCATCTCTTGCTTCATATTCGATGGGCAGAACCTGAGCCATCTCGTTTTCGTCGAGCCAGGGACTAACATCAGCAATTTTAGAAAGCTGATCGGCATTTTTGTCATAAATGTAATATGCACCCAGGGAACGGTCGCTGTAAGTACGGATTATGAATTTATCTTCTTCCTTGGTCTCATCGGAGATACCAAGCTCATAAGCTCCCAGTTCCTTGTTCAGACGTTCAAACAATAATCGGGTTTCTTCATCAAAGAAATATCTTTCCCTTTTCCAGGAAATATAAGACGCTGAGGTAAGAACTTTTCGTTTTTCGGAATAAAAGACTCCGGAAACATCGTAATCAGTATTTTCATAAAGCACTTCCTTTTCCTGACCATTGGCAATATCAAAAATTACCACGGCTGCTTTATCTCGCCCCAGATTAGAAACCGCATATACATCCTTATTGTCGAACGTGAAAAACATAGGATCAACGCTTTCCTTAAAACTGGTTGTTAATACAGGTTTGAATTCATCCTGCTCGGTTTCGCGATACAGCAACTGTGTGTTGATGCCATCCACAATTGCAGTAGCTGCACGAAGTTTTCCATCATGATCAAATATCCAGCCCATGATGTTACCAGGATTTTCATATAACATAGTTAGTTCCCCGGTCACTATATTCAATCGGTATGGATCAAAAACCTGAGGATTCCTTTTGTTCATTCCGATAATCAATTCTTCAGGAATTTCAGGCAATTCATCAATAATCTGTGCTCTGACGCCTTCAAAATCAGTAAAACAAACCAAATTGCTTCCATCAATATTCACAGCATATAAGCGATAATTCTCATCTCCACCCTGATCTTTTACAAACAGGATCTGGTTATTGTTGGGCCAGAAATACCCCGCAATGTCGCGGTCGGTTTCGCTCGTAAGGCGCTGGGCCGAGTCTTGTCCTATTTCCTGTACAAAAATGTTTAGTCTGTCTTCGTACGGAGCCATAAAGGAGTAATACATGCCATCAGGTGAAATCTGATACGCAGTCTTTTCAGGATTCTTAAAGAAATCTTCTAATGGATACTGTTTGGCTTTCATAACTTTTTCATTGGTACATCCTGCAAAAAACATTGTGAAACTGATCGTTACGATCAGCAGGATGAATAATTGCTTTTTCATTTTTTCGGGGATTTAAGATAATTTTTTGAGAGTTAACTTCGACAAAAGTAAACATTTGCTTTATAAATATACAAATAGGATATTATTTCTTGTTAAAAAAATGCTTAACCTTGTATGAGTCAATATTTCATAATTCTATATTGTATAAATTTTCACTTATGACAGATTATGAATTAATAAGCAGGAAATTAATGTTTCCGGATGATAAAAGCAAATCGCTTTCAGATTTTGATCCTGAATATACAGATCTCTTCGAAGGAAAGAAAGAAGCTAATGAATTATTGAATGACAATTCAAAATTGCTTTCTGAGCTTCAGGAAATCCTTTATGCCTATAACAGGAACTCTATGCTGATTATTTTCCAGGCTATGGATGCTGCAGGAAAGGATGGAACCATAAAACATGTGATGTCTGGGATCAATCCACAGGGATGTATGGTCAAAAGCTTTAAAAAGCCATCGGAAGAAGAACTCGACCATACCTACATGTGGCGGTGCTATAAGGCTCTTCCGGAAAGAGGAACGATTGGGATTTTTAACCGTTCATATTACGAAGAGGTTCTTGTCGCAAGAGTTCATCCTGAAGTGTTGGCCAGCCAGAAACTACCCAAAATGCCTTATGATCCTGAAAACAATCACTCCTTCTGGAAAAACAGGTTCGAAGATATATGCGCATTTGAAAAATACCTTACGGGAAACGGGATGGCTGTGATAAAATTCTTCCTGCATATCAGTAAAGATGAACAAAAAAAACGCTTTTTAAGTCGTATTGAAGAACCTTCCAAACATTGGAAAATTTCCCTGAGCGATTTTCAGGAAAGACAACACTGGGATGAATATATGTATGCTTATGAGCAAATGTTGCTGCATACTTCTACTGAAAATGCTCCCTGGTATGTAATTCCAGCCAATCATAAATGGTTTATGCGTGCCTGTGTCAGTGGAATCATCATTTCTGTCCTTCAGTCACTTAATCTAAAATATCCTGGAATTTCCAGTGATAAGAAAAAGGAAATACTTGAAGCAAAGGAATGGTTGATGCGGGAAGATTCATAAGTTTGAACAATAATACTTACATATACAGACCCGATAACATCTTTAACTGAAAAGTGGAATATACAGGAATTTTGTTCGTTAGGAATTTATAAATCGTTTTTCATGAACATTTATACCAAAAAACGCCGCTGGAAACTGATCCTTTTTTTGGTAGCCCTATTTATCGTGGTGGCTTCTCTTTGGTATACCAATGTTATGGTCAATAAGATTTCCCGTGAAGAACGGATCAACATAGAAATTTGGGCCAATGCAATTCAACGAAAGGCTGATCTGGTAAGCTATACGGAAAAGTTTTTCCAGCAGATACAGACCGAAGAAAGAAAACGCGCTGAAATCCTGGCAGATGCATTTGCAAATATCAAATATGCTGAGGATTCTAAATTTCTCGACTTTTATCTCAAAATCATAACCTATAATACTACCATCCCGGTAATTCTTACCGATAAATATGATAGCATTACCAATGCAAGAAATGTTGATGAGATCAATTTTGATGGGATTTTTAAACTTCAGGGTGATCTTAAAAGAGATTTCTCGCAATATGAACCAATACTTTTAAACTACTATGGTGATGAATATGTCAAGCTTTATTTCAAGGAGAGCAAAATATTTACTGAATTAAGACAGGTTCTCGACGACCTGATCGAGTCTTTTTTCTCGGAGGTCGTAAGAAATGCCGCTTCAGTTCCTGTTATAATTACCGATAGTTCTAAAACCAATGTACTTGAATATGGTAATATTGACCCTAAACAGATCCTCGATACTGCTTTTCTCAGGTCTACCATTCTTAGTATGGAAGCGGAAAATCCCCCGATTGAAATCAGCCTTGCAGGACAGGGTGTAAAGTATATTTTTTATAAAGACTCCCCTCTTCTGATCCGCCTGCGGTATTATCCGTACCTGCAATTTGGAGTCATCGGCCTCTTCCTGATCTTTGCCTATCTTATGTTTGATACTGCCAGAAGATCGGAACAAAACCAGGTTTGGGTGGGAATGTCTCGTGAAACCGCGCATCAGCTTGGTACTCCGCTTTCTTCTGTTATTGCCTGGATGGAATTGCTGGATATCAAAGGCGTAAAAGATGAAAATCTCGATGAAATCCGTAAAGACATTGAACGCCTGCAGAATGTTACGGAAAGATTTTCCAAAATCGGATCGACTCCCAAACTGGAACCTACAAACCTCGTTGGCGTTATTTATGATAGCATAAATTACATCCGGTCCAGAACTTCTTCAAAAGTCCATTTTACTATTAATCTTTCTCCTGATAATGAAATGATTGTCCCCCTGAATTCCAACCTCTTCGGATGGGTTATCGAAAACCTTTGCAAAAATGCCGTAGATGCTATGAGTGGAAGTGGCACAATTAGTATCGACTTTTTACAGGATGAAAAATTCGTTCATATTGACATTAGCGATACCGGCAGAGGAATTCCAAAATCCTTGCATAAAACTATCTTTAACCCAGGATATACCAGCAAAAAAAGAGGGTGGGGATTGGGCCTTTCTCTGTCAAAAAGAATTATTCATAATTATCATAAAGGCAAGATCTTTGTAAAGTCATCCAACATAAATCGATCTGCTTTATCTGAAAAGGGAACAACGTTCAGAATATCACTTCGTAAACGTGTGTAATTAAAAAGGAAAATCTTCGCTTGATTCAACTTCAAGTTTCTCGATTTTTGGTTTCTCAGCTAATACATGGACAGGATTTCCATCTACATAAATTGATTTGGGTGTTGTGGGACATGCATATTCACAGGCGCCGCAACCTATGCAAATTTCCGGTGTAACATAGGGTAGCAGTAATCCCTGTCGCCAGGGTTTCATGTTAACTGCCTTGGTCGGGCAATGCTCCGAACAAGCCCCACAATCCGTATTGTCAGTGTAAACAATACAGTTTTGCTTTATGAACTTCACTATTCCAACTTGTGTCAGTTGCTTAACTTGCTGATTAAGAGGCAAAATTGCTCCGGTTGGGCATGCTTCTCCGCAACGGGTACAATCGAAATTACAGAAACTCGTGCTGTAGTCCATGTGCGGCTGCAATATGCCTTTTAGTCCGTAAGTTAGCCATCCGGGTTGTAATACCTGCGTGGGGCATGCACTTACACAGAGATAACAGGCAGTGCAATTATCGTTAAAGTGTTCAATGCTTAACGATCCGGGGGGAGTAACCGGATAATTCTTTTCAACAGGTACAGGCCCTTTTCCTTTGCCCCGTCGTCGATGTTGTTGAGCAAATAATTTTTCGGATCCTGCAAGCGTTGCCATTAACCCCAATGTTGTCGCAAGAAAACCTCTTCTGCCAGGATTTACAGCTTCCTGAACAGGTAATTCCTTTTTTCGGGATAAGGAAAAACCGTAATGAACTCCATTCTGGTTACAGGAAGTCAGGCAGTTGAAGCATACAATACATCTTGAATGATCTACCTTACGGTTGAATACATCTATACACCCTGTCTTGCACGCAGCCGAACATCTTCCGCAACTTGTGCACAATTCCTGGTCAAGTTTAATCCTGAAAACAGAAACTTTTGAAGGAAGTCCCAGTAATGTCCCAACCGGACAAATCAGATTGCAGTATAATCTAGCATAACGCAAAGTCAACCACAAAAGAAGAATAGTAAATAAAAGCGAAAAGATTAAAGCGCTCAGACTCACTGACCTCAATTCAACAGGGTATACAGAGTAAATATCAAACCAGGATGATAATAGTTTTGAAATTAAATTATTGATTCCAACCAGTATAGGTTTAATAACAGTGACATTGATTTTGCCAAACAAACTATAGGGATCAAGAAAAATTAGTAGAAATGCGGATCCTGTGATTAACACACCTGCTGTGATCACTAAAATCCCATACCTTACCCGGTTATGAGGCTTTAGATAAGCAAAACGCTTTTTACGTGTAAACTTGCGCTTTAAGTAAATAACAACATCCTGGATTATTCCCAACGGGCAAAATACAGAACAGTAAATCCTGCCAAATAAAATCGTTAATACCAACACAAGAATAAAACCCGAAAAGAGCAGGCTTATTGAATCAATAAAACCCAGCATGGAAGGTACAAACTGAATGTAGGTAACGTATCCCACAAATAATGTAGATAAGGAACTGCTTATATCCAGAAAAACAACAAAAGTGAGGATTAGAAAGATCAATGCTATAATTACCCTCAGGGATTTTAAGACTCGGTAAAACATCAGATCAGACTTTTATCCTTTTGATGTTGAGGGTATCAAGGTTCATGTTTCCTAGTCCCATGTCATGGGCGATCTGAATATATGGAATATCGATGGGTTCCATTCCGAACAGTTTTGTGGCAGCCGCATCAATAGCTACTATATCTGTAGAGATCAATTGCGAGTTTAAAAGAACCACATCGTCTTCCGATACCCCTCGTGGACCATTACGCTTCATCACACGGTATGCATCCACAATATTGAGGTCGGGCTTGCGAAACGTAACATAATCAGCAATGCACTGATGCAGGTCGTTGGTGTGCCAGTATCTCCTGTCCCATACGATACCCATAAGATTTTTCATTGCGATGGTAAGCTTTGCCGAACTGTGATGTTTTAAAACCGGAACATTAATAAACACATCCGAATTCTGGATCAGTTCATGTTCCATTGCATTCTTAAGACTCTTTCCCTGGGGGATATCAACATAGCGGTAGTAACTCTCAGTATTCCCCGGAACCATTTTAGCTCCCGTACTTTTTACAGCTTCTTCAATACCGCTGTTTGTGTAACACTTATTCCAGTTGTTGCAGGTGTTGTCAAAAACATAAACTTCTTTGGCTCCTGCCTGAAAACAGTGCTCAATGATTCGTTTCACCAACTGAGGATTGGTATTGGCAGCCCTTTCAGGAGTTGCATCCCATCCGATATTGGGTTTCACCGTAACTTTCTGGCCGGGTTTGACATAACGCTCCATTCCTCCCAGGGCCTTAATCCCTTCATCAAACATTTTTACAGGATCCTCTCCTTTAATGGCAACAAGATCATAAAGTTCAGCAGTATCGTTATCCGATTGTCCTAAAGCTTCACCAATACGCCCGAACATCATCGTTGAGCCTGCTACCAGGGAAGCTCCTGCTCCCTTTTTTAAGAAATCCCTTCTTTTCATATCTGTTATTGTTTTTTCGGTTATTTTCGAATAATATCAAAATACTCTGCTACTCAATTTTTACATTATACCTAATTAAGAAAAATCAACCGTAAATTTACGGGGATTTTGGATAATTATTATCCGGGTTCATTAAGGTCATTTAATTTGGAATGATTATAAATCAAGAGAATACATGGCTGGAATCTATATTCACTATCCTTTTTGCAGGCATAAATGCGCTTATTGTAATTTTTTCTCTGTTGCATCTGCAAAACTGAATATCGGTTTCAACGCTGCATTGAAAGAAGAGATAAAATTTCGAAGTGATTATCTTGGCATAGAAGCCGTAGAGAGTTTGTACTTCGGTGGCGGAACTCCTTCATTGATGCCGCCTTCCGATATCAATGATTTGATACAATGGCTTGAAAAACATTTCACTATCCCGGAATATGCCGAAATAACCCTTGAAGTTAATCCTGAAGATATAAGCATAAATTTTCTTAAGGAGCTTTCAAAAACAAAGATAAACAGAATTAGCGTTGGGGTACAATCCTTCGATGATAATGAACTTGCATACCTGAATCGTAAACATAGTGCTGAAAAGTCTGTAGGTGCTATTATGCGTATTCAGGATGCCGGTTATGAGAATATTTCGGCAGATCTGATTTACGGACTGCCTTTGTCATCAGGGGAGAGTTTGAGGAATAACCTCTACAGGCTAATAGACATGAAAATCCCGCATATTTCTGCTTACGCCCTTACGGTTGAGGAAAAAACCCCTTTGGCTAACTGGATTAAGTCGGGAAAGGTTTTACCTCCACCGGAGGAAAGAATTGTTGAACATTTTCGGATACTCATTGATTTATTGGATGAACATGACTATATCCATTATGAGATTTCAAATTTTGCAAGAAAGGGGTTTTATTCTAAACACAACAGCCTATATTGGCTGGGAGGCCACTATGCGGGTTTTGGCCCTTCTGCCCATTCTTATAATGGCTATTCACGTCAATGGAATGTTAAAAGTGTTTCTGCTTATATCAATTCAAAAGGGAACCCGGCTAACCTTACTGAGGAACAAGAATTTCTCAGCCATAATGAAAAGTATAATGAATATGTTATGACCTCCCTCAGAACAGTCTGGGGATGCGATACGGAACATATAAGAAATGTCTTCGGAAAAGAATTTGAACGATATTTCCTCGAAAGAATTTGTGAATATGTAAATAATAAACTCCTGGTGGAGAATAAGGGCATTTTCGCCTTAACAAAAGAAGGGAAGCTATATGCTGATGGTATAGCTTCCAGTCTTTTTAAATGAATTCTTCTGACTTACTTTACTTTTGCGATTTTTTAACAGAGCAGGTTGATATTCCGAAAACCTTATAAAGTCCGCAAAACCCGGTAATACTTGTAATAAGGAATACAAGAGCCACTATTCCAAGAATGATGGCCAGGGTTCCTGAAATTACGTTGGTGAAATAAAGAATTGCAACAAGAATCACCAGAATCAATCTGAAAATCCTGTCAGTTGTTCCCATATTTGCTTTCATCATGATAAAATTGTTTTAATGATATGATGAAACACGCATGTTGCTGATTTTATTATTGTTGTGTTTGTATTTTGAGCAACATATTTGTTTCGCTTGCGCTTTTTCGAATAAACGTTTTTACAGGTTTATTGTTCAACCAAAGCTATGCATTAGGAGTATAAGGAACTAATGCATAGCTTTGGTTGTTTTCAGAGCAGCATCCAGGATGACAGGGTGATGGTCGGAATGATGAAACGAAAGATCTTGCGTATAAATGTTAAGCAATTCTATATTCGGAGATAACACAAAGAAATCAATGATAGTGCCGGGTGTTACTTCTTTTTTAAAGGGTTGATCCAATTTGCGGTTTGTTGGACAATTTGTGTCATAGGCAATTGTCCATCCCTGAGGCATAAACTCTGTTCCGGGGATTGTCATTACGCAGAATCCAGGGTAGTTAAGAAATACTTCAGAATCAAATCCTGGTGGATTCATATTCCAGTCACCTCCGGCTATTACATAATTGCCTTTGGAATATTCTTCAACCATTTTGGTCCTTAATGCTTCCAGCTGAGCAGTCCTCAAATTGCCGTTATCAAAGGCCGAATTGTGCGTATTGATTATAATGAGTTCATGGCCGTCACTTGTATAGTATTTGTTTACTATATAGCAGCGGTCAGGCATAAAAAGCCCATGAGGCCAGGAAAAATTACCCTCAAAAGAAATCCTGCAGGACTCAAATGGATCTGTAAAAGAAAATATACATAGGCCGGAATGAACATGCCCCATGGGTTTGTTCAGGGGTAACGGTACAAATTTAACCTTGTAATTTATGGCAAAAACATCGCTGTAATTTGGTAATACTTTTCTGAGCCGTTTCATCTGATCATCTTGATAGCTTCTCCTTGCGTTTATATCAACTTCCTGGAAAAGATAGAAATCCACAGGTCCAGTTGCTTTTAAAAAGTCTTTTATCCCCTCAAGGTTCTCCTCGTAGTCAGCTTTTTTTGTGATTACTTTTTTTCCGCCATCATAGAAAAAATCCATTGATTTGCCCAATCCTGCATATCCAATATTCCAGGAAATAAGCCTAAGGGTATCGGATGGGTAAACTTTTTCAACCGTTCCACCATAAATGGGAAGCAAATCTCTTGCAACAGGTTTATAATCGTTAATTTGGATATAGAACAGAAAGGTAATCAGGCCCAAAATAGTAAAAGTAATAATGAAAACAAAGATTATCAATATTTTATAAAACATTCGCTTCATAACAGCAATTGTCTGTTTAAGGTTTATCGTAAAAATGTGTTAATTTTAGCCCATCTAAAGTATAAATAATTATGGCAATTCTGGGTTCTATCATAAAGCAGGCTTATACTCTTAGCAACATTCCAATAGGGAAAAAGCATCGGTTTGAAGGCCATGCTGCACAGGAAAAGGTTCTCAGAAAGCTTTTAAAAAAGGGAGAAATTACCGCTTTTGGAGAGAAATACAAGTTTCACGAGATACTTCGTGAACCTGATATTATTACAGCATTCAGGAAAAGAGTACCTACTCACGATTATCAGTCTATGTTCCAGCAATGGTGGTATCGGGCCCTAAATGGGGAAGGGTTTGTAACCTGGCCTGGACGGGTAAAATATTTCGCTCTTACATCGGGTACCTCTGAAGCGTCAAGTAAACATATTCCTGTAACAGGCGATATGATCCGGGCAATACGAAGAACCAGTATCAGGCAACTGGTTTCCATGGTCAAATACGATTTTCCACTGGATTTTTATGAAAAAGGCTTCCTGATGATTGGCGGAAGCACCCATCTGCAATATAATGGCACTTACTATGAAGGGGATTTGTCAGGTATTTCCGCGGGTAACCTGCCCTTTTGGTTCCAGCACTTTTATAAGCCAGGAAAAAGGATCTCAAGGGAACGTGACTGGGAAACAAAACTGGAAGAAATAATTAAAAATGCTGGAGATTGGGATATTGGGGTTATTGTGGGTGTTCCTGCCTGGATTCAGATTATCTTGGAAAAGATAATTGCTCATTATAAGGTTAATACCATTCATGATATTTGGCCAAACTTATCTGTGTACGTGCACAGTGGAGTGGCTTTTGAGCCTTATGAAAAGAGCTTTGCAAAACTTTTTTCAAAACCTGTAATTTATAACGAATCCTATCTTGCTTCGGAAGGATATATCGCATTTCAAAGCAATCCTTATGTAAGGGCAATGCAATTAGTGCTTGATAATGGACTCTTTTATGAGTTCGTGCCTTTTACTGACGATAACTTTGATGAAGAAGGCAACATGGTTGAAAAACCTCAAACTCTCACCTTAAAAGAAATTGAAGAAGGAAAAGAATATGCATTGTTATTGTCTACCTGTTCAGGTGCCTGGCGATACCTGATAGGAGATACCGTTAAATTTACTTCCAAAAGCCGGCATGAAATTGTTATTACTGGAAGAACCAAGCATTTTTTAAGTATCTGCGGAGAACACCTTTCCCAGGATAATATGAACAGGGCAATAAGTATGCTGCAGGAAGATTTTAATATTGAGATCAGGGAATGGACAGTTACAGGGATAAGGCATGATTCTATGTTTGCCCACAAATGGTATCTTGGAACAGATGATAAGATTGATCCGGATCAGGTGAGACTAAAGATTGATGAATACCTTAAAATACTCAATGATGATTACCGTGTGGAAAGAATCGCCGCAATCAAAGACGTTTTCGTGGAAATACTCCCAGTTGCTGTTTTTTCAAAATGGATGAAAACTCATGGTAAAGAAGGTGGGGCAAATAAATTCCCCAGAGTTTTGAAGAAGAGGCAAATTGAAGAATGGGAAGAATTTATTAAAGAGAATAAACATTAGTAGATAAAACTATGGACCCCGTTTGGGAAGGTGTAATATTGGGAATTACCCTGGCCATTTTTTTTGGATTTGGACCGGCATTGTTTGCTTTGATACAAACCAGCATCCATAGAGGCTTGTGGCCTGGATTTCAGCTTGCGTTCGGGATATTTTTAAGCGATGTAGCACTGGTTGGTCTATGCTTTCTTGGTGCCATACAAATTATTAATAGTCAGGAAAGCCTGTTCGGTATTGTCAGCGGAATAGTACTTATTGTCTTCGGCATTGTAACCTATTCCAGGAAGGTACAGTTATCAAATACAGAGAATAATGATAATACAAGCAAACCCGGTGCTCTTACCTATATCCTTAAAGGTTTTTTTCTGAATATCGCAAATCCGTTCGTATGGATTTTCTGGATGGGTGTTGTCGTTGGTGTTACGGCAAATTATTCAGGCGATGTGCAATCCCTTGTCTTATTTTTTACAGGCACACTTATGACCGTCCTTATAACCGATATGCTTAAATGTTTTGGTTCTTATAAAATAAAACATTATCTTACACGTGGATTTGTCCACTGGATAAACCGCATTGCAGGTATTGGACTTGTGATCTTTGGAATTTACCTGATTTTAAGAACCATAATTGAATTGTAACCATGCTTAAAGAATTTACGAAAAACTGGTGGCTAATGACCCTTAATGGTGTCATAGCATTGATATTTGGTATTTTTGCCATAATACTCCCAAATAGTACTATTATGACAATAGCCAAGTATTTTGGCCTCATTGTCTTGATTGCAGGTGTGATCCTTCTTATCGGGGGTATAATGAATCAAAGAAAGGGAAAACCATCCACTTTACTATTTACGGAAGCAGTAATATCAATCGTTATCGGTTTGATAATCATGATATTTACCAAGCAAACCCTGATGCTATTTGTGATACTTATAGGGATCTGGGCTATTATTCTGGGTATCCTGCAATTAACATTATTTTTTAGTATAAAGGATGAACTGACAGGAAAGACTGGGTTGCTTATTAATGGCCTGATTACTCTTGTATTTGGAATATTGATTTTCTTTAATCCCTTTACTGCAGTGAAAGCATTTACAGTTATTGTAGGGATTGTTGCCTTATTTTTTGGCGCAGTTTTGATTTTTTATTCAATGAAAATCAAAAGCATAAAGGAATAATAAGTGAATAGAGTAAGCATAATAAAAGTTACAGGTTGCAGGATCCAGGTTACAATGTAATAAGTCGTCATTTTAACTGCCAGTTATCCTGCGACCTGCAACCTGTAACATGCAGCCTGCAACCATAGAGAAGGTAACTTGATATTAATCATTCCCGATGCTCATTTATTGTTATTCTGGAAATTTTATATCCTTGATGTTTAGCTGGAGGGTTTTTTTACCGTTCCATTCATTTTCTTCAAGATGGTAGCAGATGCTAAAGGATTTTTCTGTGTGTATTTTTTCCAGTAAATGTCCTTGCTGAAAAGCTATGGCAGGAACAGGATATACAGAAATATCTGGGTGGAAAACTTCAAGTTTCAGATGGTTTTTCCCGACTTTTCTGGCGTTTCCTGTGTCCCTTACTCCATCTGTTTGAAAAATGGGCGCCATGTTACCGGGCCCGAAAGGTGCAAGTTGTTTAAGAATTTTATAAAAGCGGGTATTTATCTCATTTAGTTGGATTACAGTATCAATTTCAATTTCAGGTATTAGCATTTCCTCGTGGGTATGACTCTTTACATATTCCTCAAATTTCTCTTTAAAAGCCGGTAACTTTTCAGGTCTTAAAGAAAGCCCTGCTGCGTATTTATGGCCTCCGAAATGTTCCAGAAGATCACTGCAATAATCAACAGCATCATAAATATCAAAGTCTTTAATAGATCTGGCCGAACCTGTAATAAAACCATTGGATTGGGTGAGAACGATGGTGGGGCGGTAATAATACTCTGTGAGCCTGGATGCTACTATTCCAATTACACCTTTATGCCAATTGGGATTAAAAACCACTGTGCTTTTACAGTTTTTAAGATGCTCATCATTTTGTATGAACTCTAGAGCTTCTTGTGTTGCAGAAAGGTCCAGGCTTTTTCTCTCTATATTAAGGTTGTTGATCTGATCGGCCAGTTGTTCGGCATATTTACGGTTCGATGTGATAAGCAGTTCTACGGAGTTATTAGCATTTTCTATTCTACCGGCAGCATTGATCCTTGGGCCGACAAGAAAAACAATATCGCTGATTGTTATCTCGCGGTTAAACAGGTAAGGCCCTGTGGAAGCTTCTTCACGATCGATTCCACCACAATGTAAAATCGCCTCAAAACCCGGCCTGGGTTTACGATTGATAAGCTTCAACCCATAATAAGCTAAAATCCTGTTTTCACCGGTGATAGGGACAATATCCGCAGCGATGCTAACAACAACCAGATCAAGAAAAGAATCAAGTTTCTCTTTTGGTAATCTGTATTCAATGGAGTAAGCTTGTATTAACTTAAATCCTACCCCGCACCCTGATAACTCCTTGTAGGGATATGAACAATCAGAACGTTTAGGATCCAAAACAGCATATGCATCTGGAATTTCATCACCTGGTCGGTGATGATCGCATATTATAAAATCCAAATTCCTGTCCTTCGCATATTTAATCTTATCAATGGCTTTAATTCCGCAATCAAGGACTATAACAAGACTAAAATTGTTTTCCACCGCATAATCAATGCCTTTATACGAAATCCCGTATCCTTCGGCATAACGATCGGGTATGTAAAAATCCAGATTAGTATAAAATGAGTGGAAAAAAGTATATATAAGTGCTACTGCTGTAGTACCGTCAACATCATAATCTCCGTAAACAAGTATCTTTTCATTGTTGTCTATGGCTTTCCTGATGCGTTGGACAGCCTTGTCCATGTCTTTCATCAGGAAAGGATCATGCAGGTCGTTGAGATCCGGACGGAAATAATCTTTTGCTTCCTTAAAATTATGAATTCCACGTTGAACCAGCAAATTTGCAAGTTGAGGATCAATATTCAGAACTTGGGCCAATTCCCCCACAATGCGCTCGTCTCCAGGTTGCTTTATGACCCATCGTTTTTCCATGTTTCCTATTTATTGGGTAAAGATAATGATAATTTGACAAATTCGCAGTTTATGCAGCTTTCGGCTTATGTATATTAGTTCCGGAAAATCACCAATATACCCCCTCACTTGAAAAAAAATTTCACGAGAATTGGGAAAAATGATCATATGGCTGCAGGTTACAGGTTACAGGTTACAGGTAGTGTGGGTGATGAGTGATGAGTGATGAGTGATGAGTTGTCGCTTGCAACCTGTCG
>JAHJRE010000211.1 GCA_018831055.1 Bacteroidota bacterium | reverse complement strand
ATCATAGCCTTTTTCAACCATAGCATTCCACAAACTGGAAGATATTTCACCACTAACGTAAGCAATTTTAGTTTCGATTGTCTTTTTACCCCGGTAAATGGGCAGAGTATCCTTTAAAGGAAAAACAACAAATTCAACAGGAGAAATATCATAGATGAAGTATAGAGGCCGGGCAGTGGAATCTCTTGTTGTAAATACCGTATACCAATTACCGGCGCGAAGCTTCCTGACATCAAAAACCTCTCGCGAATTTTTCGCTAAAACATCTATTCTGGAATAGTCAACACCGAAGGGCAACAATATATCCGACAAAAACTGATTTCTACCTATCTTGTCTCTGAAAACCATAAGCGTATCCACACGGATGCCGTATTCCATCCTGGGAGGAACAGGCAATTCTTCTTCCTGTAAAATCCCTATATCACGGGGCTTTTCATAATAGAACCAAATCAGGAACAAGAAAAAGACAGAAACAATGACAAAGTAGATTATCTCACGGATTCGCCTCATCATAATAAAAAAGGTAATTAACAATCATTCTTTACACTACAGGCCTTTATTTTTCGCTTCATTCCAAATCTCATCCATTTCGGAGAGTTTCATATCGAAAAGGTTACGATCACTTTCCCTGACCTTTTCTTCCAGGTACTGGAAACGGCGGATAAACTTCCTGTTTGTCCTTTCCAGAGCATCTTCGGGGTTAACATCGATAAATCTTGAATAATTAACCAGAGCAAATAAAAGGTCACCAAACTCATTTTCAATTTTCTCCACCGATCCACCGGAATCAACTTCCTTTTTCAATTCACCAAGTTCTTCCAAAACCTTTTCCCAAACCTGTCCGGGTTCATCCCAATCAAAACCCACACCCCTGGCCTTTTCCTGAATTCTTACTGCTTTTACAAGAGGCGGTAACGACTTTGGAACCCCACCCAAAACCGAAGTCCGGCCTTCATTGTTGATCTTTATCTTTTCCCAGTTTTCTTTTACTTCCTCAGCACTGTTAACGGCAACATCCCCATAAATATGCGGATGCCGGGCAATAAGTTTTTCACTGATATATTCCAGAACATCCGTGATATCAAAAGCATTTTGTTCCGAACCGATCCTGGCATAAAACACAAGGTGAAGCATCAGATCTCCCAGTTCCTTTTTTATTCCGTCCAAATCTTTTTCCAGGATGGCAT
Source organism: Bacteroidota bacterium (assembly GCA_018831055.1). NCBI lineage: Bacteria > Pseudomonadati > Bacteroidota > Bacteroidota bacterium. Next base: position 13,232 of record JAHJRE010000211.1, on the reverse strand, counting down.
CGGATAATTCATACGTTTCCTCAATAGTCAGGTATCTCAAACTCTCGAGGGTTTGCTTCCTGTCCCAGGGGCATTGTGTCCTCAACTCATCCATAATGGTAAGCAATCTTCCGAATGCTTCCAGTCTTTTATCCATTTTATTTGATTTTTGGCAAAAGTAAGGATAAATGCAGTATACAATTTTTATAATTTTGCTTGCAATGCAACGTTTTGAGTGCATCTTCACCACATTATCAAAGCAAATATCAAAATTGAAGTTTCCCTTAAATACATTTCCTGCCATATACCGGGGTATATGGGCAACTTTAATGATCGTTTTTATTTCATTAGCGAACAATCAGGATGCCCTGGCACAGTTTACCCATAAAAGGATTTCCTCAAACCTTATGGTTAACGGTAAGGTAGCGTATGGATTTCTTATACCCCACCACCTGGAAATGGAAATCCTGAACAGTCACTTCACTGCATATGAAATCAGCATTTCAAAGGCGACATACGGAAGAACGCGATGGGAATACATGTATAACTATCCGGTTATCGGCATCGCATATTGGTATTCCAGCCTGGGTACATCGCCATACCTGGGCAACGCTCATGCCTTAATGCCCTATATCGATTTCCCTCTGACATACGGTAAAGAAATGCGAATATTTTTCAGGACGGCCCTGGGTATCGGATACATCACAAATCATTTCGACCGCCTGGAAAACTACAAGAATATTGCCATAGGGTCGCATTGGAATGCAGCGGTTGCATTTACCCTGGAAATGAAACAAAAGGTAAGTGAACGTTTTATTGTTTCTCTCGGACTTGGTTTCAACCATTTTTCCAATGGATCTATGAAAACCCCGAATTACGGTATCAATATCCCCAACGCATCAGCATCACTTTCTTACAGGCTCTCCAAAGAGAATCCCTACTTCAGGAAAAAGCTGCTTCCCGAACTTCGACCTTTCTATTTCGACGGAAAGAAATCCCTCGACCTGAATATAGCCGGGGGGCTTGGTTATAAAAACATGAACGCGGAAATGGAGGGCAAGTTCCTGGCATGGGACATTTTCACGGGTATCATGAAAGATGTTTCTTACAAAAGCAGTGTGGGTGTTGGCCTGGATGCTTCTTATGACGGAACCGACGAGATCGCTTTACGTCAGAAATACGGTGAAACATCCGAAAATAATTTCGAGATGATCAAAACCGGGTTTGAAGTCGGGTACGCGTTGAATATGTCGAGGATATCTTTTGTGGGAAACCTGGGATATTATCTAAGCGGCAGATATCAGGGGGATGGGAAAATCTATGAAAAGATCGGGATATGGTGCGAGATCTCCCGTGATCTTTTCGCGCATGTAACCCTGAAAGCACATGCAGGCAGGGCCGATTTTCTCACGCTTGGCATAGGATACAAAATTGAACTCATATATTATTGATCATGAACCGGGCAAGAACTTATCTGTTTATACTGGTACTTCTCATAACCACATCCTGCGATAAAGATGATGTTTTCGGTTGTTTCAAAGGCACAGGAAAGATAGTGAAAGAAACAAGGAATGTCGGAGATTTCAAGGGCATCATCATGAGAGACAACCTGGATGTGATCCTTATACAGGATAATGAATGCCTTGTGGAAGTGGAAGCCGGCAAGAACCTGCAAAGCGATATAAAAACGATCAATGAGAATGGCGTTTTGGAGGTACGGAACGAGAACGGATGTAACTGGGTAAGAAGTTATGACAAACCCATGCGGGTATACCTTCATGTTAAGCAGTTGGATTCCATTGAATACCGATCATCCGGCGACCTCATCACAGAAAACACATTACAAAACGATTCAATAAAACTTGACATAAGGGAAGGAAGCGGGAGTATCCGGCTCAGCCTTGACACTCAAAAATCGAGGATCAACCAGCATTTTGGGACAGCCGATGTGACCGTTACAGGTAAATCCAATGTGAACTTTATATACAACGCATCATACGGACCGGTAAACTGTGAGAACCTGGAAACCGTTTTTACTTATATGAACACATCCAGCACCAATGATTGCTATGTGAATGTAAGCTATGTACTGGAAGTGATCATCAGTAATGCGGGAAATATTTATTACCGGGGCAATCCGACAGAAATAAAGCAGGTAGTGAGTGGTAGCGGGCAGCTTATACGTATGGAATGATCATTATGAAACTATAGAAATATCTAATGAAACGAAATTAAACCGGATGAAAGCAAAACCAAATATCTTCAGACTAACCATCCCCTTCATCATCCTCATTTGCACATGGATTTCCTCCAATTTTAACTGGAGTGAGGCCCGCAGCGGCAGGATCATACAAACCGATGGTACCGGCTATTACGCCTACCTCCCGGCTATATTCATCTACCAGGATTTGAATTTCAGCTTTTTTAATGATGTTGCTGCATTGAATTATCATGAAAATCATTCATACGATTACAGGTACACTTATCCTGGCCATACCATTAACAAGTATTACTGCGGCACAGCCATAGCCATTGAACCATTTTTTTTGCTGGCTCACCTGATCACAATCCTTACCGGAAATCCTGCCGATGGTTACTCGGTTTTTTACATGATATCGGTCAACATTGCCGCCTTGTTCTATCTGGCCATCGGACTGGTCTTCCTTAGAAAAATGCTAAAGATGATACCCGGGGCAAGTGAAGGGATGATCGCACTGATCCTCCTCGTTACAATATTTGGCACAAACATATTTTATTATACGGTAGAGGAACCTTCCATGTCGCATGTTTACTCATTCGGTCTTATAAACCTGTTTTTGTGGCTGGGGTTCCGCTATTTTGATAAGCCAATGGCTTCAAGGTTGTTTGGTATGGCTATCCTGCTGGGAATTATCGTCCTGGTGCGCCCGGTTAACGGCCTGATATTATTACTTGTACCTTTTACTGCACTTAGCAGTTCCAACCTTAATAAGGGATTAGAATTTCTTTACCGGAAACCGCTTATACTTTTTTCAGGAGTGGTGCTTTTTTTACTTATTCTTTCCATACAACTTATTATTTATAAGATACAAACCGGAAACATCTGGGTTTATTCATATGGAGAAGAAGGTTTCAACTTTCATGACCCACAGATTATTAACTTCCTGTTTAGCTACCGTAAAGGACTTTTCATTTATACCCCGGTATTCCTGTTGTCTCTTGCAGGCGGATACTTCCTGTATAAAGAAAACAAATCCAGGTTTTTTATTTTAGCAGGATTCCTGATCATTCTGATATACGTTCTTTCTTCCTGGTGGCAATGGTATTACGGGGGAAGCTTTTCGCAAAGGGTTATGATAGAATTCTACGCAATCCCTGCCCTTTTATTGGGGTATTTTCTCTTCTATGTACGCTCAGTCTTGTTAAAAAGGATCTATATAGCTTTGATCATCCTGTTGCTTCTTGTGAATATTGTTCAAACCGAGCAATACCGGATTGCGCAAATACATTGGTCGGAGATGAACAAAGAAAAATACTGGAAGGTATTTTTACGGGTTGACAAACTCATCACCCGAGAAAAGTCATGGTAATAAAAATACCGGAGTAAAACGTATCCGGCCGGGTACTAATATGCCCGGGCAAACACAACCCTTTGTTTCGAAGGTTTACCGGAATAGATGCATTTCCCGTCTTCCATTTTCCCATCAATTGGGATCAGACGGATGGTAGCTTTGGTTTCTTCTTTAATTTTTTGCTCGGTCTCGGCTGTTCCGTCCCAATGGGCAAGGATGAATCCGCCCTTTTTCTCAAGAACATCGTTAAACTCTTCCCAGGTATCCACAGCCGTAGTATTTTCTTCCCTGAAAGACAGAGCTTTCTGAAACAGATTATCCTGGATGGCTTCCAGGAGATGTTCTATTTTATTTCCAATGTCTTCAATACGGAGAGTCTCTTTCTCGAGGGTATCCCTTCTGGCAACCTCCACCGTATCATTTTCAAGATCCCTTGGTCCGAGGGCAATTCTCACAGGAACTCCTCTAAACTCATATTCGGAGAATTTCCAGCCGGGTTTCTGGGTATCCCGGTCATCGTATTTAACGCGTATTCCACGATCTTCCAACTCTTTCCTGATCCTGTTTACTTTTTCAGAAATTTCAGCAAGTTGTTCAATTTTCTTATAGATGGGAACGATAACCACCTGTACAGGAGCGAGCTTCGGGGGTAGTACAAGTCCGTTATCATCGGAGTGAGCCATGATCAGTGCGCCCATAAGGCGGGTACTTACACCCCAGGAAGTGGCCCATACAAATTCGAGTTTGTTTTCCTTTGAAAGGAACTTTACATCGAAGGCTTTAGCAAAATTTTGTCCCAGGAAATGGCTGGTTCCGGATTGCAAGGCTTTACCGTCCTGCATCAACGCTTCGATACAGTATGTTTCAACGGCCCCGGCAAAACGTTCGTTAGGTGATTTAACTCCTTTGAGTACAGGCAGGGCCATCCATTTTTCAGCAAATTCAGCGTAAATATCCAGGATCTTCAGAGTTTCCTCAATGGCTTCTTCCTGGGTAGCATGAGCCGTATGCCCTTCCTGCCAGAGAAACTCAGCGGTGCGGAGGAAAAGCCTGGTTCGCATTTCCCAACGGACCACATTGGCCCACTGGTTTACCAGCAGAGGAAGATCGCGATAGGATTGGATCCAGGTACGGTAGGTATCCCAGATGATGGTTTCGGATGTCGGGCGGATGATAAGCTCCTCTTCAAGCTTGGCATCCTCATCCACGATCACACCCTTGCCATCCGGGGAGTTTTTCAGACGATAATGGGTTACAACGGCACATTCTTTGGCAAAACCTTCCACATGGCTGGCTTCCTTGCTAAAAAACGACTTTGGAATGAAGATCGGGAAATAGGCATTAACATGCCCCGTTGCTTTAAACATACCGTCAAGTACCGACTGCATTCTCTCCCAAATAGCATAACCTGTAGGTTTAATTACCATACAACCGCGTACTGCGGAGTTCTCTGCGAGATCGGCTTTTATTACCAGATCGTTGTACCATTGGGCATAATTCTCTGCTCTGCTGGGAAAATCTTTGGCCATAATGTTTTTTGGTATAGTATTTGCTTTGTTAAAAGATGCGACAAAAATAATAAAACGGAATTACATAAACCCACAGCTTATACAAAATAACAAGGAAGGAGACCACCATGAAACTCACCAGCATTCTTTCAATACTTACCCTCTCTTTCATTTTGGGTGCCTGCTCATCATCATACCAATCAAGCCTTCCGTATGATGATGTTTACTATTCCTCTACAGATAAAAGCAAAGATCAGGTAAATAAAGAACAGATCAGTGCAACTTCCGAAACCAGGGAAGTATACCAATCGGGCACAAGAGGGGAAGAAGATAATTTTTCAAAGTATCCTCCTGAATACAGCGGAGATGAAGCTTATAATGACGCCGACTACTATCTGGAAGAAGAGGAGTTTGAGATGGATGATTATTATGATTATTCATATTCATCAAGAATCCGCAGATTTCATGACCCTAATGCGGGTTTGGGTTATTACGACAATTACTACACCAATAATTATTACTACAATTACGACCCCTATGCCTATGGAACTTCAATTTACATGGGTTATAACTATTATGATCCATTTTATTACAGTCCTTCCCTCTACTTTGGTTATAGCTGGGGTTGGGGCAGCATAGGCTGGGGATGGGGATATCCCTATTACGATCCGTGGTACTGCTGCGGACCTTACTATCCTTATTATGGTGGTTACTGGGCAGGTTATTGGAATGGCTACTGGGACGGTTACTATGACAACTATTATTATAACAGCTACGATTACAATTCAAGTTATTATGGTCAGAGGGGAAGCAGGGGGTTAAATACAAATGGCACCGGGACGAAAAGCGGCAGGACCTTCGGAGAGAAATACGAAGATGCTGTTGCCCGTGGCAGCCGTGCTGATAATTCAACCATTTCCTCTCAAAACGCTGCAGCTAAAGTCAGTGGACAGGAAGGAACAGTTTCGCCTCGCACTGCCCGTGAATCCATTAATACATCTAAACCCGCAACCGGAGAGGCTGTTACAGAAACCGCAGCAAGGCAATACCGGACACCAACGGGCGAAGTGAATACGACCAGTGAAAGGGAAGCAAGGACATCACCAGCTGAAGGTAAACGTTATGAAAAGCCCAATACCTCCAGTAGAGAACCTGCAGCCCGCACACAACCTATTCAGAGTGAAAAAGCCAGGTATTCGAACCGGGAAGTATACTCGAACCGGGAAAAACAATACAGCAAACCCCAAACCTACAGCACCCCGGAATACAGGAATGCCAGATCGAGCCAGGAATATTCAGCGCCGCGCAGTCCGGCTACCAATGAAGCCCGCACCAGAGGATCTGTTACAGGCAATAATAATTACTCAAGACCATCGGGTACTACTAACCGTAGTGGGGTTTCAACTCAACAAAGAACCCCAACCCAGAGGTATTCGGCCCCGTCCGGTAATAACAGCAGCAGGAGTTACTCTGCACCTGCAACACGTACACCTTCAAGGACCATCTCCACGCCATCGCCTTCAAGAAGCTCTATCAGCAGTCCCTCCAGGTCATCCGGCTCATCCGGTTCATCCGGTTCATCCAGGAGCAGCGGCGGATCCACGGGTGGAAGTCGCGGAGGAAGACGATAGGAAGGGAATGATGACTACAATACAACTATTAAACTGATGATTATGAAACGACTATCTTTCACTATCACCATAATGGCCTTAAGTATAACGTCGCTGATGGCACAAACAGCCGTGGATGCCCTGAGGTACTCCAGGATCGTACCCGGAGGAACAGCAAGATTCGTCAGCATGGGAGGAGCGTTCGGAGCGCTGGGTGGAGACTTTTCGATGCTGAGCACCAATCCCGGTGGCATCGGGTTATATAAAAGTTCTGAATTTACGATTACACCTTCCGTCTTCGCCGGAAGCACACAAACAGATTATCGCGGTATAGAAAACAAAGATTACCGGGTAAACTTTAACCTGGGAGACATAGGACTGGTCTTCACAAAAAAGATGGAGAGCAAATTCAATACAAGCGGATGGAAAGCCGTTCAGTTCGGGATAGGCTTAAACCGTCTGAACGATTTCAATAACCGTATGGAACTTAGCGGATCCACTTCCCCCAGTTCCATCCTGGATGTTTATACCGCATATGCTAACGATAATAATATTAATTACAGCGATATTGAAGGTGATCCTTATTACGATTATGCTTATGACCTCAATCCTGCCTGGTGGACCTACCTGTTAGACACACTGGGCGGCCCTTCATCCTATGTGAATCCTATTCTGCAAAGCGGAAGCAACCAGCGTATGAGTATAACATCCTGGGGATCAATGAATGAATTTGTTATTGGGTTCGGTGGAAATTATAACGACCGTGTATATATCGGAGCTTCTTTTGGAATTCCATATATCCGTTACTTCGAGGAAAGCGATTACACCGAAAACCTGCCCGGACCTGCCAACGATATGTATCAGTTTACTATTCACCGGGAACTTGAAACCCGTGCCAGCGGGATAAATTTCAAACTCGGACTGATTGGAAGGCCGGCAGATTGGTTAAGGATTGGCGCGGCCATTCATACACCTACCTTTTACACCAATATCCGCGATAGAAATGTAGCCTTGTTCGACTCCAGGTTTAAAACGCCTGATCTTTACGGATATACTTCCTATTTCCATAGTAACACGTGGACCAAGAGCTATGAGCTAACCACTCCTTTCCGTGCACTGGGAAGCATTGCTTTCATCATAGGAAAGATCGGGTTAGTAAGCGTTGAATATAATTATACCGATTATTCCCAGGCCCGCTTCCGGTATGTTTCATCTTATGTAAATGATGATATCCGTAATGGTTACAGGCCAACTCACAATTTCAAAGCAGGAACAGAATGGAGATACGGACTGATAAGTCTGCGCTTGGGATATGCATACAACAGCAGTCCTTACCAGGGGGATATTAACGACGGCACCATGCACATCTATTCCGGAGGGCTGGGATTCAACTTCAGGAATTACTTCCTGGATCTTGCTTATGCATATTCGAAGTATACGGAGGATTATTATTTGTATAGCTATGGACCATATGAAGCTAAAGCTGTTAACGATATCATTGGGCAGCGTTACCTTCTGACCTTCGGAGCGAGGTTTTAATAATTATAGGGGCTAATACTTCTCATTAAGCCGGTTTAATCCGGCTTTTGCTTTTTGTTTAATTCCGGTTTCGTATTCATCAAAATCCAGGCTTCTGCACAGGCGGAAATATTTTTCAGCATCCTTTACGTTCTCTTCATTTTCATAAATAATACCAAGATTCAGCGCGGCATTGGCAGCAAAATACCTTTTCAGATCACTGCCCCTTTCAATCGTTTTCAGATAGTAACTCCGGGCAGAGATAAACTTGCCTGATGCATCATTAATCCTCCCCAAACGGTAAAAGTATTCGGTCGAATCAAGAGCATTGCGAAGAAATCGGCTGGATTTGAGCAATTCCTCCTCCGCTGAAGTAAAATAAGCTCCATCGAAAAGAAGTCGTGATTTCAGCAGGATAACATTAGGGATATAGCCGCTTTCAGCTTCCTTCAAAGCAATTTTATCTTCATCAGTAAAGGTGTTGCCATATTTTCTGACCTTATCCATACAAGCAAAATAATTTACTGTGTCTCCTTCCAGGATGTATGACCATGCAAGTTTTTGCCAGGCCTCAGCTATATAATTCATTCCCCGGAAATTGGACACAAAGCGGTAAAAATAAGGTCTGCATTCAATATCCAGCTTGTGAAGCATACAAAGCCCGGTCAGATAATCCAGGTAATAAAACGTAAACTGCTTTTCATCAGATATCCTGTTCCGAAATAATAATATGGCATCATCATTTCTGCCATGTTTTATCAGCATCCTGCCGTAGGCAAAGGTCATAAGAGGTGATTCCGGTGCCATGCTGCGCAGTTTTTCTTCAAATGGGATTCCTTCAGAACGGTCAACGGAAAAGTTGATATTAACAAAGCTTAAAAAGAATAAAGCTTCAGGAACCAGGAAGTCATCATTTTGCTTTACCGACCATTCAATATATTCTGAAATTTCATCAACACCCTGCTTTATAGAACCCTCCATAGAAAACAATCCGGTTACCCACTGATAATTATCGGGAACAGAACCAACCAAAACATGCAGCATACCCATACCAAGCAAGTTGGGCTTGAATTCTGGGAATTTAGCCTGGTTTTCTTTCAGAAAACGGTAACTCTTCTGAATTTCCAAGGCTGCACGTAGATAGTCGCCAAACTTGATCCTTGCAAATGCCCATTGGAGATTAACCTGGGCAAGGCTGAACAAATAGTAAGGAGAGTTTCTATTACCCTTTTCTAGCAATCGTATGCGTTCCTGGTAGTTTCCCTTTAGCTGAATAAACTGATTTTCTTCCTCACCAATCAGGATGGTCAGAAAATCAATATAGTTACCAAAAAGAACAGGTATCAGATTCCCGGGGTTTTCACTTCTTTCAAGAGACAGAAGGGTACTCGCATCCTGAAAATTAAGACGGACAATTTCTTCATAAGCCAGCCGGCAGCGATTATTGAAATCATACTGGGCAAAGAGGGCTGCTGAAACGAGCACCAGGCATGTCAGAAAAAATAACCTCATAAAAATAAAATAAAGGTAAAAAAAAGAGGAAGCACCAGGCTCCCTCCTCAATATTTACTATGAAAAATCTTCAGAATGATTATTTCGCTTTTTCTACTTCTTTAACGATCTCTTCATCAACCAGGATGCGTCCACAATACTCACAAACGATAATCTTCTTCAACATTTTGATATCCAATTGGTGCTGAGGTGGAATTTTATTAAAACACCCTCCACAGGCATCTCTTTCAATTTTCACAACAGCGAGGCCGTTTCTGGCATTTTTTCTGATCCTTTTATAAGCTTGTATCAAACGATCATCAATATTTTGCTGGTTCAATTCAGACTTTACCTGAAGATCTTTCTCTTCCTTTTCTGTCTCAGTAATGATGTCCTTCAGTTCTGACTTTTTAAGTTCAAGGTCTTTCATCCTTTCATCAAGGATCTTTTCCGATGATTCGATCTCTTGCTGCTTTTTTTGTTGCTCCAGTTTATTCTCAGCAATGCGTTTTTCCGACAGTTGGATCTCAAGAGTCTGAAACTCAATCTCCTTGGAAAGGGAGTCATATTCCCTGTTATTCCTGACGTTCATTTGCTGTTCCTTATATTTCCGGATAAGGGCATCGCTTTCCTTAATACTGTTTTCCTTGGCACCGATGCTTTTCTCAATATCGGAAATCTCATTTCTAAAATTTGCGATCCTGGTCTCAAGCCCAACAATATCATCTTCAAGGTCTTGCACCTCCAGTGGTAATTCTCCGCGGATATTTTGTATTCTGTCGATTTGTGAATCGATCAGTTGAAGGGAATACAGTGATTTTAAAACCAGCTCTACTTTCTGTTCGGCTTGTTCTTCTTTCACTTCCTTTGTTTTGGGCTGGTTTTCAGCGGCCGGAACGGTTTCGGTTTTCGGTTCCTTGCTTTTGGCTGCTTTACTTGATTCTGCTGACATACTTAATTATTATGAAAAGTAACGGACTGGGTTTGTATTTATCTCAGAAATACGGACGGCAAAGTTAGGAAATTTTTTCTTTAGCAAATCGAAGATCAGATCTTTTGTGAACCTTTCACTTTCATAATGACCTATATCGGCAAGGAAGATATTTTTATCGGCATCAAAAAACTGATGATACTTGATATCGCTTGTAATAAAAGCATGAGCACCGGCAGCAACAGCATTTTTTAACAGGAAGCTTCCGGAACCACCGCAGATAGCAACTTTTTTAATTTTTTTCGCTGTAAAAGGGGAATGGCGGATCAAAGGCAGTGCCAATTTATTTTTCAAATATTCCAGGAATCCGGATTGATCGTGTGCATCCGGCAACTCCCCGATCATTCCTGCCCCTACGCTATCATATTTATTTTCAATAGGATAGACATCGTAGGCGACTTCCTCGTAGGGATGAGCAAGCAACATTTCTTTTACAATCTTTTGTTCAAGGTAAACCGGATAGAGGGTTTCAATCCGGATTTCATTTTCCCGATGCAATTTTCCGGTCTCACCCACAAATGGATTGGCTTCCGGACCAGCCCTGAAAGTACCCTGTCCTTCCAGATTAAAAGAGCAGGAGTCATATTGTCCTATATGACCTGCACCGGCCATAAATAAGGCATTTCTAACATTCTCCGCATGACTGACAGGACAAAAAACAACCAGTTTACGCAGAAGCCCTTTCCTGGGGGCAAGAATTCTCAGGTTTTCCAAACCCATGGCTTTGGCCAGATAAAAATTCACACCGGAAGCCTGATTGTCGAGATTGGTATGAATAGCAAAAATTGCTATATCATGCTTGATGGCCCTGATCAGCACACGATCGGGATATGCCTGACTGTTTAATTTGCGTATACCCGAGAAAATCAGAGGATGGTGAGATATAACCAGGGAAACATTATCACGAATGGCTTCATCCAAAATGGCATCGGTAACATCAAGGCAAATAAGAGCTTTTTCTATCTCCATTTCCGGGTTTCCGGTAATTAATCCGGAATTATCATAATCTTCCTGTAAATAACCCGAAACCTGGGTTTCAAAGTAACGTATAACATCTACTAATCTCATGGCTCTGACATTTTTGACTAAGATATCACTTTTTCCCGAAGAACTTCAATTGAGAATTTTCTGCAAATTATGATGATTTTATTATTTGCAGTGTTTTTTTGATAATACGTAACATTTTTTTGAATATTTAATAAAAATATAATACATAACATATCAATATTTCAAAAATCTTTTTTAATTTAACGCAATGAACCTGCTCCAACTATTACTACTACCGTTTGCTCTGCTTTACGGTTTTGTTGCGTTAGTTAGAAACAAGCTCTTCGATTGGAAGGTAATGCCCTCGGAATCATTTGATTTCCCGGTAATTTCAGTTGGCAATTTATCCTATGGGGGAACTGGAAAAACGCCTCATGTTGAATATCTGATCCGTCTTTTAAAGGATAAGTGCAAAATCGCCATACTCAGTCGCGGATATAAAAGAAAAACCAGCGGGTTTCTTATGTGTTCAGATGGGTCGACTTACAAGGACATCGGGGACGAACCTTTGCAGTATTGCAGGAAATATAAAGGAATCCAGGTTGCTGTTGATGAAGACAGACGCAACGGAATTCATACATTGAAAAAGCATTTTCCAGATTTACATGCCGTGATCCTGGATGATGCATTCCAGCACCGGTATGTAAAACCGGGATTACAAATCCTTACCACGGATTTCCATCGCCTGTATATGGAAGATTATCCAATACCCAGCGGCACACTGAGAGAATTCCGAGGCGGTGCAAAGAGGGCCGATATCATCATTGTAACGAAGACTCCACGCATTCTTTCTCCGATAACCCGAAGGAGGATACACGGTATGATCAAACCCCGCCTGCACCAGCATATGTTCTATACTTATCTTGACTATGGCGAAATGATTCCGCTTTCGGATAAGTCCAAGGAAGAGATCCGGGATAAATACAATAATATCCTGATGTTTACCGGCATAGCAAATTCCTATCCCCTTGCCGAATACCTGAAAAACATGTGCAATGAGCTGGATGCACTTGAATTTATGGATCATCATTCATATTCAATGAAAGATCTGGAAAGGATCCAAAATGAGTTTGATAAAATGTTTACCCGGAATAAGATCATCGTCACAACCGAGAAAGATGCGATGAGATTAAAACATAATCCCGAATTTGAACCCATTCTGAGTAAATTGCCCATTTATTATATTCCCATAGAAATCCGTTTCCATAACGGGGAGAATACTATTTTTGACGACTTAATCCTGAAATATGTTGGGAAAAATCAAGGAAACCTGCAGTTATCTGCAGAAGCAGTCGAAGGAAAGACCTGAAGCAGGAATCATACTGGGAAGTGGATTGGGTTCGTTTATCGATACATTAACCCACAAAAACATTATCCCCTATTCAAGCATCCCTCATTTTCCGGTTTCATCGGTAGAAGGGCATGAAGGGAATCTTATTTTCGGCAGGCTGGGAAATGTTCCGGTAATTACTCTTCAGGGGCGTTTGCATGTATATGAAGGGCATCCGGTTGTTGACACTGTATTTCCTGTCAGGGT
>JAHJRE010000210.1 GCA_018831055.1 Bacteroidota bacterium | reverse complement strand
CCCGTGATACATGCAACGGTGATGATGAAGACCGGAATGGTAAAAGACCTGGGAGGCTACCGAACAGAATTCCTTACCTCTGAAGATGTTGACCTGTGGCTCAGGATACTGGATAAACACAGGATAGCCGTTTTGAATCAATGCTATTACTTTGTACGGCTTAATCCTACTTCAGCTACAGTCAGGCACCAGTCGTCGGTAAATTTCTACCGCGAACTGGCCTTAACCTTCGCTGCAGAAAGGCGTAACAGCGGATCGGATCCCCTGATGCGGGGAGAAAACATGCCTCTACCCCCTCCTGCTGAACCGGCTCCGGAAAAATCATTGCCCCGCCCAGGCACATTTGTAAGGGACGACCTTAGCTTTTATTACAATATCACGGTAAATGCACGTGATTGTGTCAACTGGAGAAAAACTGCATCCATTATACTTCACAACGGGTGGAAGAAACGCCAAACTTATCGCTTACTCCTTTTCCCGTTGATCGGCAGGAACCTGGTAAAAACAGGTTCAGGAATAAAATCATGGTTCAGGAAAAAAAATCACAGCCAATGAGACTCCTGTATTTCGGATCGGATCATCCCTGGCCGGATCTTCTCAAGGAAGGTTTCAGGCGCCGGAATACCTGGCTGTTAAAGACTTTCAACGAATCAACATATTTCTCCGAAGTTATTAATGTCAGGAAAACCACCTTCGGGTCATTCTTTGTAAAACTATTCCGGCCGTGTTACGGGAAACATTACCACGATCTGTATTATACCTCCTTTTTCCCGGTTTGGCTAAAAGGGTCTTTTTTCAGGATGGCCGACCGGCTGCTGAACCGTTTGTTTTTTCTGATTCAGGGATACCGGAACCTAAGCCGGAACGAGAATATTATCTTTTGTTATTGGCCGAAGGGTTACACGCAGGCAAGGGAGCTGAAGCTCCGCGGGAGATACTTCCTGGATACGGATCATAACATCATTGATGATGAAAACCTCCACAGCCATAAGAAGGAAGAGCAGGAAAAACTCCTTCTTGATGCTGGAAAGAATTGCGAATATGTCATTTCCGGTGCCAGAAGCATGTTGAAATGGTACTTTGAACATGGCTTTGAAAATATCTACTTCATGCGTAATGGCATTTATCCCAAACCTTTTGAGGAAGCAGAGCCTGCCATCCTGGGTTTCGGAAAACCGGTGATAGGATATATCGGAACCATATCCAAATGGATTGATTATCAGGCACTGGACTATCTGATACGGAAAAATCCTTCCTGGAACTTTCTGGTTTACGGTGCAGCATTCAAGAATAAGATCTCGGAAGAGCTGGCTACCCAACCCAATTGTCATTTCATGGGGCCCCTGAAACCGGAAAACGTACCGGAAACCATAAAATCATTTACGGCAGGGCTTAATCTATACAGGAACGAGTCCTGGCTGGATGTCGACAGCATGAAGATTTACGAATACCTGGCTGCCGGCACCCCGGTGGTAAGCCTCGAATATCATCCCTTCCTGGTAGAAGACTTTGATGGATTGCTTTACCTTGCAAAAGATGCGGAAGAGATGGATCGCATCCTTAACGACATTGTAAAAGGAAATATCCGGCCCAGAGATGCCGGTCAATTCCTGGAAGAAAATTCATGGAAACAAAGAGTTGACGCGTTTTATGAAGAAATCATCAGAAAATAGTGATGTGCTGATAAGCATAGTGATCCCTGTGAAAAATGGCAGTTCCACTCTTCGTTCCTGCCTGGATGGGATCTTTTCTCAAACCCTGATCAGTTCCACGGAGGTGATTGTGATCGATTCCGGGTCAAACGACGGAACCCTGGAGATACTGGAGACATACCCCCTGAAGGTGCACCAGATCGAACCCCGGGAATTCAATCACGGCAGCACGCGTAACCTTGGGGTAAGTTTGTCGAAAGGCCGTTTTGTGGTTATGACCGTGCAGGACGCTACCCCTGCTGATGATAAATGGCTTGAGACCATGCTGAAGCATTTCGATGATACGCAGGTTGCCGGTGTGTGCGGACAGCAGATTGTCAGGCATGATGCGGATAAAAACCCCCTTCAGTGGTTCAAACCGCGGGGTGAAGCCGACATAATATGTTACCGCTTTGAAGATCCTGCCGTATTTGAGCGTATGCCAGGAAAAGAACAACACAGTTACTGCAACTGGGACGATGTGAACGCCATGTATCGCAAAGAGTTCCTGGAAAAAATACCATTTCATCATATCTCTTTCGGCGAGGATACCCTTTGGGCCCGCGATGCATTATCGGCAGGATATGCTATTGTGTATGACTACTCAGCCAGGGTATATCATTATCATCACCAGAATTTCCGTTTCTACTTTAAAAGGACTTTTATCATTCATTATCAGACATATAAATTTTTTAATTACATCCGTTTTTCAGGAAATGTGATCAAAAAGCTGGCGGTGATGAGTGTGCGTATCCGAAGGCTGCCCATGAGCCGAAAGGAAAAATGTTACTGGTGGAGATATAATCTGAACATCATCATGGCCAGGGCCTGGGCAACATGGCAATTCTCTTTGATCAGTCGTTTCCAGGGGATGGAAGGTATCGAAAAAGCATTAAAAAGAAAGGTGGGCTTACCCCCACAGGGAGTACAAAACAAACCAAAAACCTTATAACTATGGCAAATACCGGGGAAAATCCGCTCGTTAGCGTACTCACCACGGTTTACAACCGTGAAAAGTATATTGCAGCTGCTATTGAAAGCATACTGGCATCGACATACGAAAATTTTGAGTTAATTCTTGTGGATGACCAGTCGAAAGACGGCTCTGTAGAGATCATTCGCAAGTATGAAAAGATGGATGCCCGCGTACATTTGTTTATCAACGAAAAGAACCTGGGCGACTATCCGAACCGGATGAAAGCAGCCGGCCTGGCCAAAGGGAAATACATCAAATATGTCGATGCCGACGACATGATCTATCCAACGGGCCTGCAGGTGATGGTATCCATGATGGAGCAGTTCCCGGAAGCCGGATACGGGTTGTTTTCCCTGCCCCAGGATAAAGAGAGGCTTTACCCTTATCTCCTGACACCGGAGCAGGCATACCAGAGACATTATTTCAAAGAGCGTCTCTTCCATAAAGCTCCATTATCGGCCATAATATTAAAAAAGGCCTTTGACGATATTGGGGGGTTTACAGGAAAACGCTTCATTGGTGACTTTGAATTCTGGCATATAATTTCCAGGAAATACCCGGTAGTTCTGGGTCCCCAGGGTGTAGTATGGTACAGGGAACATGAGGAACAGGAGATGCAGGTCAACCGTACCGATTTCACCGTGCCATTCAAATACCTGCGTTGCTCCGAAGAAATGCTTCAGGATCCCGATTGCCCGCTAAACAATGAAGACCGGGAAAAAGCCCTGAGGAAGGTAAAATGGAACGAAGCCAGGTACATCCTGGGTGTTGGAAAGAATCACTCCATCCGTACCGCCAGGGCATTGAAGAAAGAATCAGGAATGAGTTTCTGTGAGATCGTTCGCAGAGTTAGCGGCAAACACTGATGGAATAACTGAAAAACCAATACTAAATGAGAATAACTTCTGAGAAAATCAGGCATGTCGTATCCAATCCATTCAGGATCTTTGTATGGATGATCACACGCCTGCCCTATTTCCGGTTCATCCGGGATACACAGGACCAGAACGACCGTATCTCCTTCAACCGCTGGTACAAGCAGAAAGTGCTGGGGTACAACCGTGAGGCTTACTGGCCTACCCACTTTACCAGCCGCATCCTGGGGGCAAAAAACATCCTGGTGGGTGTCGGGACGAATCCCGGTTTTATTCCGGGGTGTTATATCCAGGGATCCGGGAAGCTGTACTTCGGAGATTACACTTTCATCGGCCAGAACTGCGGCATACTCAGCGGTGGTCACGAGATATATGAGCATATGAAGCAGTTCTCAAAAGAGACACGCATAGGAAGCTATTGCTGGATAGGCATGAACAGCATGATCATGCCGGGCGTGACGCTGGGAGACCTTACCGTGGTTGGAGCAGGCTCGGTTGTTACAAAATCCTTTCCCGAAGGGAATTGCATCATTGCCGGCAACCCGGCAAAATTCATTAAGAGCCTGGATCCTGAAAAACTTGTCAGGATGAATTACAGGAAACCCTATATAGGATACATACGCAAGGGAAAATTTGAAGCATACCGAAAAAAGTATTTGAACATTTAAATTCTATTTATGACAGGAATCGCCCGTCCTCTGGTATCTATCATCATCCCTGCCTACAATTCAGGTTCCAGGATTGCCGAAACCATTGGCTCATGCCTGGAACAAACCTATCCCGAACTGGAAGTCATTGTGGTGGACGACGGTTCGAAGGATGACACGGCAGCGATAGCCGGGGGTTTCGTGCACGACCCCAGGGTAAAAGTGATAACCCAGGAAAACAGCGGAGCCTGTGCAGCACGCAACCACGGGATAAGGTTAAGCAAAGGGAAATATCTTCAATTCCTTGATGCCGATGATCTTTTAAGTCCTAACAAGATCGAATCCCAGGTCGTTGCTCTCGAAAAGGAACCCGGAAAGCTGGCCATGTGTACAACCGTGCATTTTTTCGATGGCCAGGATCCTTATCAGCAACCTCTTCCGGATGAATCATTTTTCCTTTACGACACCGATGATCCGGCTTCCTTTCTTACCCGGCTTTGGGGTGGGGATGGCAAGACTTCGATGGTGCAGACCAGTGCATGGCTCACACCAAGGGATATCACCGACCGTTGCGGGCCCTGGGATGAAAGCATCCTGCTCGACCAGGACGGGGAATATTTTGCACGGGCCGTTCTGTTAAGCAAAGGCTTATGTTTCACAAAAGGAGTGAACTATTACCGTAAATACATTTACGGGCGCAATGTGGCCGGACAATCCTTCAAAAGGAAAAACCTGGAAAGCGCACTGTATGCCCTGGAAAAGAAAAGCAGCTACCTCCTGGAAAAAAAGGACGACGCCGGTGTAAGAAAAGCTATTGCTACACAACTTTTCGACATCGCCATCAATACCTGGCCACAGTATCCCGACCTGACCCGCGATATCCTGAGAAAAATCAAAGCCCAGGGACAAAAACCCAGAATGCCCGTCCTCGGCGGCAAAGCAATTGAATTGATCAAAAAGATCTTTGGCTGGAAAGTGGCAAAATACGTTTCTTACCACTATCATAAAAAGCTTATTCACAGGAAAAAATAACCCAGGTTATGAAACACATCTGCATACTCACACAAAGCCATCTCTGTCGTAACCCACGGGTTGTAAAAGAAGCCAATGCCTTGCACCGAGCGGGGTACAGGGTTACCATTCTCACTACCTTCACCAATGAGGCACAGCGCCTGGAAGATCTTACCCTGATTGATGAAGGCATCGAATTGAGAGGGGTTGAAAATATCATCCCCGGGCAGACCGGAAAGTGGCACAACATGAAAACCCGGATGGTCAGAAGGATAGCATCGGAGATGATCAGCAGGTTGAAATGGGAGAATGTGGAATCACTGGGATATGGCTTTCACAGGAATCTGCGCGCGGCTGTTGCTCAGAAGGCAGATCTTTACACCTGTCATCAGGAGATGGCCACCGTGATCGGATGTAAGCTGCTGAAAAAAGGCTTCAGGGTTGCATTTGACCTGGAAGACTGGTATTCGCACGACCTGCTGCCTTCGGCCAACCGCTACCGTCCACTGAAACTTCTTTCTGCTCACGAAAAATATGCATTGAACCATTCCCCCCTGGTTTACACAACATCTGAAAGCATGGCCAGAGGTATGCAGGAGTTTTACGGTGGGAAACAAGCTGAGGTCCTGTATAACGTATTTCCCTGGGCAGAAAGAGAATGGCTGGATGGGAAGTATCTTGATCGCATCAATCGCGATAAGCCGTCTATCCACTGGTATTCGCAAACCATTGGGCCCGGCAGGGGGCTGGAGTTCCTGGTTGGGGCACTCAATAAGGTAAAAACCCCGGTCGACCTGCATCTGAGAGGCAACTGCCGTCCCGATTATGAAAACAAACTCAGAAGTATCCTGCCCGCCGGCAAAGAGCATGGATTGTTTATCCACCCCCTGGTTCCACACAAGGAATTACTATCCAGGATTGCCGAGCATGATATTGGCCTTGCCCTGGAAGAATACACACCCGACAGCCGCAACCTGACCATCACCAATAAGATCTTACAATACCTCCTGGCCGGATTGCCTGTGATCGCATCCGATACAGCCGGTCAGCAGGAAGTGGCACGGTTGGCGCCTGAAAGCGTTTTCCTGTTTGGTAACAAGGATGAGAACGAACTGGCACACAACATAACACTGTTGCTGGAAGACCGCGGCAAGCTGGAGCGTTCAAGGAAAATGGCGCTTGAATACGCGAAACAGACTTTTTGCTGGGAAGTACAGGAGAAAAAGCTTACAGGATGGATAGAGAAACTGATTTAACACCCGAAACATGAAGGAATTACTGATCATCTCACCCAACTTCCCTCCCATTAACGCAGCCGATATGCACCGGGTAAGGCAATCCCTTCCGTATTTCCGGGAAATGGGATGGAACCCCACGGTCATAGCCGTTGAACCACAGTACGTTGAAATGGGCCAGGATCCATGGTTGCTGGAGACCATCCCCGATGATATTGAGATATATCGCATCCCGGCTTTCAATACCCGGTGGACAAGGAAATTCGGGTTGGGAAACCTTGGGTACCGTTCCCTTTGGTACTACAGGAAGCTGGTAAAAAAGCTGATGAAAAAGAAACAATTCGACCTTGTTTATTTCAGTACGACTGCTTTTCCGGTGATGACACTTGGTCCATGCTGGCAAAAAAAATATGGCATCCCATTTATCATCGACATGCAGGATCCCTGGCGCAACGATTATTACCTTACGGTTCCGAAAGACAAAAGACCGCCCAAGTTCCGGATTGCTTATCCTATGGCAAAATACCTGGAAGCCAAAACCATGGTAAAGGTGAACGGTATCATTTCCGTCTCCGATGGGTATCCGAAAACGCTGATGGAACGCTATCAGAACATTACGCAGGAAATGTGTACCGTAATCCCTTTCGGCGGAGCATCCATCGACTTCGATGTCCTTGATAAGCTTGCACTGGAAAACAAACTGTTTAAAAAAGACGACGGGAACATCCATACGGTTTACATAGGAAGGGGGGGGCACGATATGTATTTTGCCCTGAAATCTGCATTTCTGGCAGTTAAAGAGGGCCTTGACCGCAATCCTGAACTCTACAAACGGATCAGGATGTATTTCATAGGGACCAGTTATGCCCTTGATGGCAAAGGAATAAAAACCATTGAACCCATTGCCGGGGAGGTAGGTATCCCAAACCTGGTGCAGGAGATAACCGACCGTCTGCCTTATTTTGAAGCCATGAATGTGCTAAGGGAAGCCGACATGGTTTTCATACCCGGTTCGACCGATGCACAATACACAGCTTCCAAGCTCTACCCGTATATCCTGAGTAAAAGACCGCTGCTGGCAGTCTTCGACGGCAGCAGTTCGGTTGTTGAGATACTTGGCAGGACCCGTGCCGGTGAGTGTGTGACCTTCACCGCAGGAGATACTCCGGAAAAAGTAAGCAGGGATGTTCTCGAGGCGCTAAACCATATCCTGGAGAAACTGCCCTTTACGCCTGACACCAACTGGAAGGAGTTCGAGCCTTATTCGGCGAGGGAGATGACACGCAGACAGGTTGAATTCTTTGAAAAAACCTTAACAGCATGGCAGAAAAGATAAAACTGGCGATCATAAGTACGCATCCCATCCAATACAATGCGCCCCTGTTCAAGCTTCTGAGCGGATCAGACCTTATCCTGCCCAGGGTGTTCTACACCTGGAGCCAGAGCATGGAAAAGGTCGAGGATAAAGACTTTGGCAAGACCATACAATGGGATATCCCATTGCTGGATGGTTATGAATATGAATTTGTTGAGAATATCTCAAATCGTCCGGGTACCGGTCATTTCAGCGGGATGGTAAACCCGGGACTTATAGCGGCTATCCGCGACTGGGGGGCACAAGCCCTGTTGGTTTATGGCTGGAACTTCAAGAGCCACCTGAAGGCCATGCGCTATTTCAAAGGCCGTATCCCGGTGTTTTTCCGTGGCGACTCAACCCTGCTCGACGAAACCGGAGGCTATAAACAAAAACTTCGCAGGATATTTCTGAAATGGGTTTACCGGCATACGGATTATGCTTTTTACGTTGGCACAAACAATAAACGTTACTTTGAAAAGCATGGGATCCCTCCCGCCAGGCTGTTCTTTGCCCCGCATTCCATCGACAACAATCGGTTTTATGACCATAACGGAGATTACCGGGAAAAGGCCAAAGTTATGAGAAAAGAGGCCGGGATCCCGGAAGATGCCATCCTGGTGGCTTTTACCGGTAAGTTCCAGCCCAAAAAAGATCCACTCCTGCTGATCAACGCCGCCTTGCATCCTGATTGCAGGCACCTGCATTTTCTCTTTGTAGGAAACGGGATATTGGAGGAACAGATGAGAGCCGCCTCGACCGGAGCAGGAAACATACATTTCATGGGTTTCAGGAACCAAAGTGAAATGCCGGCGGTATATTACATGGCAGATGTCATCTGTTTGCCTTCACGAGGCCCTGGGGAGACCTGGGGACTGGTCATCAACGAAGCCATGTCGTGCGAACGGGCTGTCGTCGCCAGCAGTAAGACAGGTTGTGCCATCGACCTGATAGAAAATGGCAAAAATGGTTATATTTTTGAGGCAGGAAACGCCGAAGAACTGACCGCAAAACTATCCGGGCTCCGGACACATGAAATAACAGCCAACATGGGGGCTGAATCGCGCAGGATCATCAGTAGCTGGAGTTATGAAAAAACGATGGAAGGCTTTGAAAAAGGTATTCTGACGGCTTTTGGGAAAATCTGATACGCTAAAATGTACATCTCGCAAAAAAATATCATCATTGCCGGTAGCGGGTTACTGCTTTACCTGCTGCTGGAGGTTTTTTCCGGGATGTATTTCCTTTCCAGCGCAGGTCTGGCACTTTCCCTGGTGATCTTCATGAAGTTCGTGAATGATATTGGCAACAAAATAGAAATACGCGACGTGATCGCCCTGATCGCGGCATTGCAATGGCTGGTTGGCCCTATCCTGGCCTATAACTTCCTTCCTGAACACCCGCTTTACTATATGTCGGTAAGCGAAGAAGTATACATGAATTATGTCTTCACAGGAACGTTCATCTTTATCATAGGAATGTACCTGCCTATAGCCCGCGAGCGCACCATAGGAAAAGAACAATTTGAAGTTCTCGAAAACTTCGTTCAAAACAGGAAATCGTTAGGGTATATTCTCATCGGGATCGGTTTGCTGTTTTCATTCATGAGCAAATTTGTACCCGGAAGCCTTGCCTTTCTCTTCTACCTGCTGGGAAATATGCAGTTTGTAGGTATTTTCATTGTCCTTTTTGCCGATAAAAGTTTTAGCAAATGGATAGTCTTTGGTGCAGTGATGGGTGCTCTCATTCTTAATTCCGTAGCTATCGGCATGTTTCATGAATTGATCATCTGGATGTTGTTTACTTTCCTGATCGTTGCATTCATCGTAAAAATGGGGATGGGGGTGAAAATTACCATCATGGTCACCGGCATTGTTGTCATGTTACTGATCCAATCCATCAAGGAAGAATACCGCTATCTCACCTGGTATTCCACCAGCAACAAGAGCAATACCGAGATTTTCCAGGATATACTTTTCCAGAGGCTGACCGATCCCCGCTATCTTTTTCAGGAAGAGGTGCTGAACAATGCCGGGGCCCGTCTGAACCAGGGCTGGATCATCTCCCGCATCATGGATCACATTCCCCGCCGTAATACTTTTGTCAAAGGGGAAACCGTAAAAAATGCCATATCGGCTGCTCTTTTACCCAGGGTTTTGGCCCCTTCGAAAGCCAAAGCCGGCGGGCATGAGAATTTTGAGCGCTTCACAGGGATAGAACTGGCCAAGGGTACATCCATGAACCTGAGTATCATTGGCGAAGCTTACGGGAACTTCGGGGTTACCGGAGGCATCCTGTTCATGCTGATCCTTGGCTTATTGTATAATGGGATCATCGTACTGATCATAAAGCTCTCGCATAACAACCCGACACTGATCCTATGGCTTCCCCTGTTGTTTTTCCAGGTCATCAAAGCGGAAACCGACTTCGCTATCGTCATTAACCACCTGGTAAAATCGGCCATGGTGATCTTTGTGGTCTTCTACGTCTCTAAAAGCATTTTTAAAATCCGAATGTAATGGAAGAAAAGATAAACGTAGTATATTTTTTCAGGAAGCCCTTTCAGGGGAACCACAGTATTGAAGAGCTGTTTGGGTTCATCCAGTCATCGTTGCCCGAAAATATTTCATTCAGGAACTGCGTGATGAAACACCACAGCAAAGGTCTTTTGCCACGGTTATTCAACGTGATGCAGGTCCGCAGGTCGCAGGGACAGGTAAATCATATCACGGGTGATGTGCATTACATTGCAAAAATGCTCAAACGCCGCCGTACCATCCTCACCATCCACGACCTGGTTGCTTTGAGGCGCAGCAGTGGCATCAAACACCGCATCCTGAAGCATTTCTGGTATACCATGCCGGCACGGTGCGTTAAATATATCACGGTTATCTCCGAAAATACACGGAAAGAACTGTTGGAGGCAGTAAAAATCAATCCCGAGAAAGTAGTAGTGATCCACGACTGTGTTTCACCGCAGATCAGATATTCCCCGAAAAAATTCAATACGGAACAGCCCAACATCCTGCAGATGGGCACAGGACATAACAAGAACCTCGAAAACATCATCCGGGCCATATCGGGAATGAAGGTAAAACTGACCATCCTGGGTAGACTGCGTGACCACCAGAAAGCCTTGCTTGAAGAACATGGTATCGTATATGAAAACCATTACGATATCAGTTACGAAAAAGTGATGGATTTATACCGGGAATCCGACCTGGTGACTTTTGTCAGCACGTATGAAGGTTTTGGATTGCCCATAGTTGAAGCTAACGCGACAGGGAGGCCCATCATAGCAGGCAACAACACATCCATGCCCGAGGTAGCCGGTGATGCCGCCATCCTGGCCGATCCGTATAATGTGGAAGAGATCAGGGCAGGAATTGAAAAGATTATCCAGGATGCAGATTTCAGAGAAGATCTGATCCGTAAGGGATTAAAAAATGTCGAGCGTTTCCGTCCGGAATATATAGCCCGGAAATACGCCGGATTGTACGAAAAGCTTTTAAAAGAATTAT
>JAHJRE010000209.1 GCA_018831055.1 Bacteroidota bacterium | reverse complement strand
CGCGCTAATCACACTAATCAAGGCATATCCCATTCAATATTGCAGTCACGTCTCCCCTCTCCTTCAGGAGAGGGGCCGGGGGTGAGGTGCAGAAATCAAGGTATATCAGATGAAGTTTTGCAGTCACGTCTCCCCTCTCCTTCAGGAGAGGGGCCGGGGGTGAGGTGGTATAATCGGAGAGCGGCCGGGTGTGAGGTGGTATGATCAGAGAAGGGGCTCCCGCGCTAATCACACTAATCAAGGCAAATCCGGTTAAGTTTTGCAGTCACGTCTCCCCTCTCCTTCAGGAGAGGGGCCGGGGGTGAGGTGGTATAATCGGAGAGTGGCCGGGGGTGAGGTGTTATAATCGGAGAGGGGCCGGGGGTGAGGTGGTATGATCAGAGAAGGGGCCGGGGGTGAGATGGTATAATCAGAGAGCGGCCGGGTGTGAGGTGTCCAATTATTTTTCCGTTTACTGATTAATTTACGCCATTTTCTTAATTCTCCTTGACAAATATTGTCATACTCAATATTTTTACAGCATGAACTGGGGGCATACACTTATGAAGAATATCTTCCCGATTGCAATTTTTTTTGTAATCACGCATTTATCCACATTTATATATTCCCAGGACCTTGTCCCAAATTGCGGTTTTGAAGTTTACTCTAATTGTCCGAACAACCACGGGCAAATCTCGGTTTGTGAAGAATGGTATGCACCCGGAGAAGGCACTACGGATTACTGCAACAAGTGTAATCAGACCAACTACAGCGTCCCCAACAATCTGTGGGGCAGTCAGGAAGCACAGGAAGGGCGGGGCTATGCCCATCTCATCTGTTTGTATCCTTCCCAGGCATCGTACCGGGAATATGTGCAGATACGGCTTGCTTGTCCAATGTTAGCCGGTGAAACTTATAACGTGAGTTTTTACGTTTCCTGCAGCGATAAAAGCAAATATGCCATTGACCGTATTGGTGCTTATTTTTCGATTGATCCCATACAACAAGCCGGAGACCTCAGGATACCAATTCCCGGAGAGCCTCCCGTTCAGAATGTCCCCGGATATATTATGAAAGACAAGAATTCCTGGTTTATGATATCGGGAACCTATATGGCAACAGGTGGTGAAGAATACCTTACCATTGGCAATTTTATGTCGAACAACGACACGGAAGTAGAAAATCTGGGTGGGGCGGGCTTAATGATCAGTTCGTATTATCTTGATGACGTATCGGTGATACCGCAGCAGCCTATGTTAAAACTGGGTAACGATACCACGTTATGTCCCAATACTACCCTGACTCTTGATGCTACCCTTCCTTGTGCGGCAGAGTATTTATGGACGGATGGCAGCACGGAACCCTCAATAACCATTTCAAAACCAGGGACCTATGGAGTACAGGTAAGCCTAGGTTGCTATCCTGTTTATGATGAAATTCATGTGGATTATTTTGAAGAACCCGACCTTGGTTTTCCTCCCGATACGGTATTGTGTTCCGGGACTTCTATACTGTTGGACCCGGGGCCGGGTTATCTCAGTTATTCCTGGCAGGATGGCAGCACTAACCAGACTTACACAGCCGATCACGAAGGGCTTTTTTGGGTAGAAGCTAAAAACGACCTTGGCTGCCTTATTCGGGATAGCGCGAATATTGAACAGATTGAGGTCCCTGTGGTTTTCCTGGGTAATGACACAACCCTTTGTTATGGCAGCTCTTTACTGCTAAACCCAGGAAGCGGGGATGCATACACAGGGTATGAGTGGCAGGATTTCAGTACCGGTAAGGACTTTCTGGTTAGGACTCCGGATACTTACTGGGTTTTTGCTGAGAATCCCTGTGGTTTCGACCGTGATACGGTAGAGATTTCTTACATCAACTGTGATGCAGCCCTGTTCCTCCCCAATGCTTTCACGCCCAATGGCGACAACCTCAACGACATTTTCATGGCAAAGGGTGTTAACATCGGAAAGTTCAGTATGTATGTTTACGATCGTTGGGGAACCCTGGTATTTCAAACTTCTGACCTGGATAGTGGCTGGGATGGGCGTTTTAACGGCAACGACTGCCCTGTAGGAGTTTACGCATGGATCGTTTATTATGAAAATATTGAAGGGACGCCTATGCAGGTGAACGAGACTTTAAAAGGAACACTTACCTTGCTTAGATAGTCACTCCTGCCCTATCAGTTCTCTTGCGGCACTTCCCGGATCTGCAAGATCAAAACGTACCAGGGCCAGCTCCTGCCCGTCCCACGCGGCTGTCATAACTACTGTTTGTCCCATCTTTTGTTTCCAGCACCCGGTAATTCTTGAAGACTCATGAATGTGTCCATGGAGAGTAGCCAAGGGTTGCCGTTCTTCAATAAAACGTTGGATCGCTATACTGCCGACGTGAACATCCAGTGGCACATGGTCAATGCTTTGACCATCCAGGGCTGCCCGGTCGAGGCAGGTTTTATAGGGAGGAGAGTGGAACAGAAAAACCGACTTTGATAAATCGTCGGATCCTGCAAGCTTTTGAAGATCATCCTGAATGGTGGCATATTCAAGATCAATTCCCGGATCTACGGTATGGATACCTTCTGTCGGGGCCATGCAACCCGGATCCACATAACGCGAGACATCATAGCGCTCCCAATCTTTTAACCGGAATGGTGTGGGAGGAACATTGGCATAACCGTAAAAAACATAATTGCCTGTATCAATCCTGCGATTATGAAGATAAGTCCAGAGACCTGATTCACTTTCTTTTATAAAATTCTCCTCATGAATACGTGGATCGTCATTGCCCAGGATCAGCAAAACCTGAGGGTATTCATCATGAAGTTCTTCGCGAAGCTGGCGGAATTGCTTTACCAGGAAATCATTGTAAAAATCACTGAACCCGGATTTCAATCCAAAGCCGTGAGGCAGCAGGTCCCCTCCCAGGAGCACAATATCAGGCTTATCTTTGCGAATGGCAGCAAACAGACTAAGGTATCTTCCTGTCCGGCCATGGAGATCACTCACAAAAAAACATAAGTTCATCGGTTCAGGAGTTTTTTTTAAGCAAACGGGCACCATCGGTAACGGCGCCAATCATCATCGCATAACTGTCTTTTTTCTGAAAATCCTCATCCGTGATGATATGTACATCAATGAGGCTTTCACCGGAATGGTAACCTGTCCGGGAATAGTTAATCACATCAAGGCAAAGACCCCAGCCTTCAAGCCAGGTTGCAATTTCATTTTTCTGGGATTCACTTCCCGCAAAATGAAGGATCAGATCTATATCGCTGCCAGGGCCCGCTGATGCGTTTTTAGTGCTGCCGACAAGGTATATTCCCTTCACTCCAAAGCGGTCGAGATCCATTGCACGGGCTATACTTTCTGCCATTTTGTACCTCCACTTCCAATGTTCATCCGACTCAGGATACAAGAGATTCCCCTCCTGCTTTTCGGGATGCCCGCTTTGATGGATATAATCAAGAGAAACTTTAAGTTTACACCGGAATATTGTACGGCCAATGTTGGAAGCAATAGTATTTAATAACTTCTGTTCCTCGGGAAGGAAAGCACTGCCCCGGTGAAGGCGAATAAGCTGAGTATAAGCGACGTCAATCCTTCCTGCTACGTGCTCATCCACAATGATGTCGGCGTGCTGCATCCATTCCGTTTCCGTAAAGTCTTCTGTTGAAAAAACTGAATCCTCGAAAAGTATTCTGGCTTCGCAAACAGTAGTATACTGGTATCCTGGAGGAATAATATTAATCATTTCCCTTAAAATCGATTCAATTGGTTTTTCATCTTCTTTCAGAAGATTTTCCACACTATACAGGCAATTAAGCTCTTTCTCCCTTTCCATAAGCTTGGCCCAACGGATATTGGTTATTTCTTCCTGCATATCATTGATTTATTATGGTTTCATACACAGTCATATTGCCTTTATTATCCAGTACTTCCAACCGGAAAGTGTTCAGTCCGGGGTCCATCATTTCATCAAAACGGTATATGAGGAGGTCGTTTTTGAGGTCATATTCCATAAGTATCCATTTCCCGTTCATGGTACCTTTCCAGGAAGCGATACCAGATAAATTATCACGGAT
>JAHJRE010000208.1 GCA_018831055.1 Bacteroidota bacterium | reverse complement strand
CTTGCGTATCAAATAAGTCGAACTGCAGTTTCTTTACATAATCCTGCTCGAAATCAAAAAAAGGACCGGTTGGAGTTATTTTTGCGAGAGCAAAATCACTCGAATCTATTGGTTCATTGGTTTCGATGATGTAGGTTTGATAAGGAAGAACCAAAGTGTCTTCATTATTAAACTTGACCTGGTAAAGATTCAGGCTTGCTGATAATATCTGACTTTCATTCTCTTCATCCTTTTTTATCATAGAAAGTGATTCCACCGGTAAATTAATATTTTTACATCCTGCTATATAAATGGCTTTTAATGCAGTATCGGAGGTACTGGGAGGATTATCACCGGAATAATAATCCTGAGAATAATAAATCCTGGAAATATGTTTTATTCCCTTACTGTCAGTCGTTATGGTTTGGTTGGTCTGCGCAAAATCGTTGTATTTAAATTGAGTAGTCTTTTCAAAGTATGAAGTAGTGCAATCAGGTTCATATATTTTTTCAATAGTTTGGGATAGTATAAGACACATTTGAGTAAGAATTTTATATTTCCCGCTTGCAAATAATGGGTATTTAAATCCACCATATCCTGTTCCGTTAACTTTATAGGTTAAAAAGCCATTTGATAGGCCGTACAGAATTTCAGGTGACTGACCATTTTTGAAAAACATTGAATAATCATTAATAATTTCTTTTATTCTATTGTTTTCATTATCAAAAACTTCCATTTTAGTCAAATATCCACGATTCCATGAATAATTAGTATTAGGAGCAAAAGGGAAGGAATTATACAATAGGTTTAGATGCGGCAATGTTCCTGTTGGTGGATCAGGGTTAGCTGTGTAATGTTCTTCAAATCTTTTATTTATAATAATTGGTGTAAATTCGAATAATGTATCTGTATTAGCGTATGCGGTATCATTAAAAGTTGCATTATTTGCAAAATGGTAAACAGATTTCCCATTCTCACCGTTATTTCCCAATAAAACCTGGACTGTTTCATAGCCAATCAATCCCTCTGACATATCAGCAATATTCCCATTTGATCTGATGTAATTCTTTTTGTAAAACATAGAATCAGGACTCGGATGATAATCAGGAGGATCAAAATAACCGAAAATTGGCAAGGAGATTGGCTTTCCTGAGGTAATACATGGACTTTGGGTTTGATAAATATATTCTTCCGATATGTTTTTAATACCATCATTTAGTATCTTTTGTTTTAATCTTAATCCGGCACCTTCGAATTCATAATCGTTACTGCTGAAATATCGAAATTCATGGGGCTCATAAATCAAGCTTACATAACCTCCTGATGGAAAGGTTATTTTTTCAAGAATACCATCCTTCATATATTGAGCATCAGGTGTTCGATCAGCCCCTGGTATCATGTATTGCGTGGAATAGTCACCTGTTCCACCGGGATCTTTAAATAACCGGAAACGGTCACTACCCGTTAAATCCGGATAAACATATATTGTAGGAACAAAAGTAGTGTCGGTTGTATTTCCATTATGATAACCCCAAAAGTCCTGGGAATAGGAATGTCTTGACGGAAGATCAGATGGGTCATTATATTGAAATTGAATGGATGGCATATCCTGACCCGGTATAGAGTCCTTAATCTCTTTTAAAACCAATCGCAGCATGGCGGTAGGATCATTTAAATATACATAGCTTTCACATGCTTCATAATACTCATATTTGAAAACTACATCTTTAATGTGATTGCTATTTCCATTAAATTTTCTGTATATGGAAATTTTATCAAGGCTTTTACATTTTTTACTGCCATCGGAAATCCCTGCATGATTAACATCTAACCTTGCTGGAACCTGCGTTGGAGATTCCTGGTATTTGAAACAAATTTCAATGCCATCATTTGAAATAGTTTTTATGCGGTGACTTTTTAGTAAAGGCGGTGCATCAGGCATCATATAATTAATTAACACCTTTGAAATCAGGGTGTCATCTTCGTTATTTCCACCTATCATATAGTACTTTTGGTAGGACGAATCAAGGCACATCCATTCGTCTTCATATTCAAAATATGTATATTGGTTTTGATTCGTTTTAATTGAATCAATAAACCAAGTAGTTGTATAAATCCTGTCTGTACTGTCTGTATGTGATATTTCATGTACTTGGGTGGAATACTCAGCAACAGGACCACTTGGCTCATTTGATGTCAAGCCTGTTTCTCTATGTATAATATAGCTACGACTAACATATTTATAATTTGAGATTGTTTTCGAGTTTGTTCTTATAGTATCCTTTTTACCAAAATAGTATATATTACCGACTGCGTCAATGACTTTGAATGATTCTATGTTTTTATTACTTGGGTGAAGTGTATAGCTTATCTTGACATTTTGATAAGGTATAAGAAGGATTTCTCTTCCTAATCCGTTATCATCATCTTCTCCAGCCCCTAAAACAAATGACCCGCTTATCCCATAACAGTCAATAAAGAATCGGTCCGGTTCTGTGTCAGTTTTCCCACCAAAACCCGTATCAGGTACCTCAACCATATTCATCAACTCTAATGGTGCATTACTAAATAGGTTTATTTCTTGCACTGCATTTGACGAGTTTGAGCTCCATTGTACATTTGGGTCTTTAAAAAGCCAACCTATTTCGCTCTTATATAGACTATCTACGTCTGTCTTATACGTGTCATCTGGTAATCCCCTTACCTGTCTTGTGATTTTAGCCCCTGCGTTTAGAGACCAACCTAATCCAATATCTGAAGCTAACTGATTAACGAGGATACCACTGGTGTTGTAATCAATGCTGACCGGAATACTAATTCCTTTATAATCAGCCACCCAAATAGGAATGG
>JAHJRE010000207.1 GCA_018831055.1 Bacteroidota bacterium | reverse complement strand
TTTTTCCCTTGATTCGGCCATAATATGCAGATTGTTACCAGTCCCTGGATTAGGGTAAGGAATGATATTCAAGGCATTTTCACTGT
Organism: Bacteroidota bacterium; assembly: GCA_018831055.1. Lineage (NCBI taxonomy): Bacteria > Pseudomonadati > Bacteroidota > Bacteroidota bacterium. The sequence continues at coordinate 53,298 of JAHJRE010000207.1, read as the reverse complement.
TATTTCTTCCCGGATCAGTAGCAGCAGCAAATGGTCTGGACTCCGACCAGGTAATATCTCCGGATTTATGGATGGCACGAACTGCCCAGTAGTATGTTTCCTCTTTTTCGATGAATTGCAAATCGGCAACAAAGTAATTTGTATTCAAGCCCGTATTCAACCGGTATACCGTTCCTGATGGACTTACATAGGGTGATTTTGATATAAACAGGGCATATTCTGCAGGATCTATGTCAGTTGCTTCCCAAATGAATAAAATGCCATTGCTGTCTGGTTTTGCTCCGGCTAAAGGAGATATAAGGTTAACAGAAGCAGTGAGGTTGCTCACAGAATATGCAACATACCAAGGCCGGTCGGTTCCGGTGCTGTCATAAAACCACCAGTCGTAATCTTCGGGTTTAAACCAATAGGCATGCACAACATAGGAATTGAAATTTAATCCCAGGCTCTTTTCTGTCATATTTTTTAGCGACACTTCCACCTCCTTACTTAGCTTCCATTCATTTTCGGTGGAAGTTTCATAATTCACTTCGTATCCAACCGATGTCTCCAGTTCAAAAACATGAGGTTTTTTCGCAGTAAAGCTAGCATCCACCTTATATGATTTTTTCGTATCGAAGGATGATGAGGTATCAGCGGCTGTTAAAAATGTTCCTGTTTGTCCGGGATTTGGTGAACTCCAACTTGGACTACATATAGGCTGGAGACCTGAATGCGTCACATCCTCGTAGATATTAGCACGGTTAGCAAGTTTCCAGTCGTTAAGGCTTGCAGCATTCGGTTCGTCAATATAAAAAGGAAATTGATCAATTTCTCTTGACCGGTAGATCACAGATGTTGATTTAGTGGAAAACCTGTATTGTTTACTCTGCGGAATCGGGTATAAAAATCCGGGATCCCACCAGGGGTATCGTTTATAGGTTTCCCTGGTGATAGTAGGCACTACATAAATATAATATCCATGTTCCTGTGATTCTTCATTTAATTCGAAAGGTATTGTGAGGGTATTGGTCCAGGAATGGCTGGAACTGACCGTGTTCTTGAATGCCTGACCAAAATCCATACCCAGATCCATGGCCCAGTATTTTTTATGTATATTAAGGTCGATACCTTCGGTGAACTGATCTTCGGTAGTGGTAGTAACACTGGAACTATATTCTCCCTCAATTGACATAGTAAGTTCTGTCGGTCTGATGGTGGATGTATGATGCTGATCCCAGGTTTCCCAGTTGACCGAGCTAGGAGGACCTCCGTCGGTTATACCTGCCAGCGACCAAAGGCTCCTAACTTCTGGACCGTATGTTGAATCCGATATGGCATCCAGGAAAAGATCATCGCTGATTACCGTTGAATCGGGTATTGGTTTCCAGCTGTCGGATGTAAATCCCAAACCACAAACTCTTCCGTTGTCATCCGGGTAATAGATCCAGTTTCTTTGGATATATCCGTTTGCTTCATTGCCAACTACATTGTTGAACTTTTTCGGCACCAGTTCTATTGCACCCACTAAATTATATGAATCCCATGTAGCGGGCTTTATCGATGAAGGAATTATTATTGACCCTTCACCAATATCATAAATCTGGTCCTTGTAAAATTCATATTCTTTATAATTGATCACGCTGGTATTGCTGTTTCCATAACCAAACAATAGCATACGGTCACTGGCAGTAGGTATATCCACATTGTCAATGGTGCGCCCCCCTTTGGCTGTACCTTTAAGAAGAGTGGATGCTCTTGAGTTTATTAGGGTTGCCACCATGGGGATTCCTGCTTCATATACAAATGTAGTTTCGCCCCCAGGAGGAGTTGTTGGGATTAACCAGCCAATCCAACAATCATTGCCTGAATCCCGATATGTATTGACGACCATTTTAACGTTTCCAGTCGAATCCGTATGGAGCAGCATACCCCCTAGCCTGTCACCTGGCATATCCGCTACCAGTGTGTTCTTTTCGAAAATGAACTTGTCATTAGCCTTATCATAGTTGTATTTCTGAAAGCACCATTTACCGTAATTAGGATCGCCCGACTTGTTGTAGATGCCCAGGAAGTAAAGTGTGGAATCATGTTGAAATGCTCCCTTTTTGATTACTACCGGCTTACCACTGATTTTATCATAATAGGTGCGATAAGGGAGATTAGCATCTGTGGGGAAGCGTGCGAAACAATCGTAACTGTCGTCAGTATGATGAAAAGTGGTACTCCAATCCTTATAATTTTGATAAAACCAGAATTGGCCATTGAATGTAAATGCGATATAATTCCCCTGTGTTCCCGAATAATAATCTGTCTCATCCTCATACCCGAATAAGAAATAATTTTTATTATCGGGTAACATTTTAAAATCGGAGAGATATCCATGGTGATCAATTTTATAGACATAGGGTACCTTGCCTGTATACAGATCCTTCAGGGTGATCAGGAATATTTCGCCCTGGTACCCATAGAGTACAGTTTCGTCATGTGACCACCAGTAGGTGTGACTGTCTTTGAAAACCGTATCGGGATTCAGGTTGCATTCGTACTGTGCCCTGGAAATCAATGATATGAGGAGTAATGTGCTTATAATTAATGCCCTTAATTTATTTATTTTCATGGTATAAGGTATCATGGTTTGTCAGTTTAAAAGTTATATCTTATTCCGGTATTAATAATCAGGTCTTTTCCTGCAGCAACCTGCACAGAAAGAGTTAGCGGGTTGATGAATGTCCAGTCGGCTTTAAGGCAACCGTCAATGAAGGATCTGGAAATCAGTGTTGATTTTATTTCATCATAGAATTCATTTCCTGTTTCAGGATCGGAACGTTGAATTTTGTATGATTTCTTCATTTGTGCATAATAGAATCCTGGACCTGCTGAAACTGTGAAGCGCTTTACAGAGTATGATGCTAAAAGACCGATCCTGCCATAGCTATTGGAAAAGTCTTCTGTGAGATTATTATTAAAAAAGTGTGTCATAGGATTTATTTTGTCAGAGATATTATCTGTTTCTCCCCATGAATAATAGAATTCAGGCACAACCGTAATACCCCAGTGCGGATTTAAATCGTAACGAATATTAATAGAGACACCCCCTGCCGGGTTTTCAAGTCCCGATTTTGTGGTCATTTCATTCAGCTCAGGCTGGTTCAGATCTGTCTGAGTATTGTTGGCGCTCACTCCCAGAAGAAGAGAAGCATCAATGAACCAGTGACCTTCCGGTTTATCTAGTAAAATTGCTCCAACCTGGATTGTCAGCATATTCTGCTGGTTGATATCAGATCTTACATTATTGATCCGGTCAATTTCTTCATCATCGGCTGTAAAAGTACCGAGATCTTTTCCGTACCATACGGAATGGGCTGAAAAACTGGTAATATCCAGTGAAGTGGAAAAGAATGAATAGGATATTCCGGCATGGAACCTGCGTTGCTTTTCAGGAAGAGAAGATCCTGTATCCTGAGCCTGCAAAAATGCCGCATTAAGCAGAATCAAATTAATGAATAGTAGCCTTTTCATTTTCGAATAATTTTGGGTTTTTGATTTTTAGGTCGATTTATTACTTGAGTTCAGATAACTTAAATATGTTATATTAACTGCGAATTTTGCATAATGCTAATAATGAGTAACAAACTTTAATGGATTCTTTGTATCATTTTTTAAAAATGTAACAATATTTTAGGGTTTTAGCCGCCTATCTCTAAAAGATGAAGTGTTCAGAAAATCATTTTCAATGGATTTAAGAACTAAAAGATTATTTTCAACGGTATGATGAAACCCACATGTAGTTGATTTTGTTACTATTGTGTTTGCGTTGGGAAAACATGCGGGTTTCATTGTATTATCCATTGATTATAGAAAAATCTATTTTTAAGAAGTACACCATAAATATTGAATAATAAACTAAGCCGATAAAAAATGTTCATGACTTTATTGTTACAATTTTCAAAAAAATAACAATAAATATGAGAATTCTGGCCACTTTGTCTTTAAGCAGGAGGAGTTCAGTTTAGCACTGATCGAAGGATTGAATATCAATCAGGGCCAATCACAGATATAAGATTTTTATTATTTTCACTTTTCAAATGGAAAGTATTGAAAGAATCTGCCGTTGTTCATTCCACCGTAGTTCCGAGGGGAGATAAAAAGATCATCCGGGGTTGGATCATATATGACTGGGCCAATTCGGTATACCAGCTTACTATAGGTTCAACGATATTTGTGACCTATTACAACGAGATCACAAGTAACAACGGGAGTTTTACTGTTGATTTCTTCGGACTGGAAGTGATCAATACCGTTCTGTACTCATGGGCAATTGCTTCTGCTTACCTGGTGCTTGCTATTTTATCTCCCTTATTGTCGTCAATTGCAGATTATACCGGCCGAAGAAAAATGTTCATGAAGATCTTCACCTGGATGGGAGCCCTTAGTTGCGGGATGTTATTTTTCTTCACAAAAGATACTCTTGAACTGGGTGTTATTTTCCTGAGTTTGGGTACCCTTGGATATGCTGGAAGTATCGTATTCTATAATTCTTTTCTTCCTGTGATCGCTGATCCTTCTGAACATGACCGTATCAGCGCAAAGGGGTATTCAATGGGTTACCTTGGTGGAGTGATCCTGTTGGTTCTGAACCTGATCATGATCATGCATCCCGGATGGTTCGGATTAAGAGAAAGTTCAGATTTTGCCGCCAGGATTTCCTTTATTTCAGTCTTTGTTTGGTGGCTGGGCTTTTCCCAGATCACTTTCAGAAGGCTTCCCAAATATACATTCCGTAAAAAGGAAAGAAAGGGGAGTACTTTTCTGAACGGGTATCGTGAGTTACGCATAGTTTTTCATGAGATCCGGCAATCCAGGGCTATACGGATCTATCTTCCGGGTTATTTCTTTTTCATGATGGGACTGTTGACAGTGATGTTCATGGCTGCCAGCTTCGGTGTAAAAGAGATCGGCTTGAAAAATGAGATACTGATCCCGACAGTTTTGGTTATCAATCTGGTCGGAATCTTCGGTGCATGGTTTTTTGCTCGATTATCGGGGCGAATCGGGAACCTTCCTGCTTTGATTATTACATTGGTGATATGGATATTGATTTGTGCAGGTTCCTATTTTATTACCAATGCGACAGGATTTATGATTGCAGCTTTTTTCATTGGAATTGTAATGGGTGGTACGCAATCCCTGGCTCGTTCCACCTATTCGAAAATGCTACCTCGTTCGACAACCGATCATACTTCTTTTTTTAGTTTCTTTGATGTAATGGAAAAACTTGCTATGGCAGCCGGTATGTTCACTTTTGGTTTTATTGAAGCCATGACGCATAGTATGCGCTTTAGTGTGCTGGCGATAGGAGCATTCTTTTTTACGGGACTATTCTTGGTAATTCTTATTCCAAAATGGGAATGGACGCAAAAGAAACTCGGAAATGGCGATAAAACATTCATCCTTGTTGCCATTTTTTTTGTTTTTATGTTAGTGATTCCTGTAAAAAAGCATTTAAGTCAGAACTTAATTGTGATCGATAGTCTGGAACTTGTTTTGGAGGTTACAGGTGATACTGTTAAAAAGACTGAAATTTTAATAGAGCTTACAGATAAATATATTAATAATGATCCGGAGAAAGCCTTGGATTATGCAATAAGGGCTTATGATTATTCCGATGTGTTAAATTATGATGCAGGTTTGGTATCTTCAATGCTTCGCATGGCAGAGGTTTACCGCATTAAGTCAAATTTTCAAAAGTCGGTCGAATTTGCTATAAAAGCAAAAAACCTTTCAGAAAGAAACGATTTTCAATCTTCTCTTGCAGAATCTTTGTTGATACTTGGTAAAGTATATCTTGATCTGAATGATTATGAAAAGAGTTCCGGTTATTTATTTGAATCGCTCAGACTTTATACTCAACAAGATGACCAAAAAGGCATCGCAGATGCGCTTCGAAATATTGGGAATCAATTTTTTGACCAGGGGAATTATGAGAAATCATTGGAGTATCAACAGAAGTCTTTATCAATTTCTACCCGTATTAATTATAAAGAGGGAATTTCCAGTAGCCTTAACAATATTGCCATCAATTATGGAAGGTTGAATCAGATCGAAAATATTGAGAAATATCTCCTTGAAGCAGTCAATCTTAATAAAAGCATAGGACAAAGATTATGGGAAGGGGTTAATTACATGAATTTGTCTGAGCTATACATGGACATAAATGATTATGGGCTTAGCAAAGAATATCTAAAAAAAGGAAGCGAAATATTCACAGAATTAAACAATTTGCCATTTATATGTCAAACCCATTTAAGCTATTCATCTTATTATAACCTGACCGGGAAGAAGGATTCAAGTATTTGGTTTGCTAAAAGTGCTTTCAATATTGCAACCCGGAATAAGCTTACTTTACTGAAAAGGGAAGCTGCTAAAGTTCTACAGGAGCTATATTATTCCGGGAAAGATATGGAAAATGCCTATAAATACATGAATGTGCAATATGAAGCTAATGACAGCCTGCAAATAGAAAAAAGTATAGCTACAATTGCACAACTTGAATTGTTATTTCAGATGGAGAAGGAAAAGCAGGAAGTAAAACTAAAAAGGCAGCAAAAGGACTTCAATTATAAAATTACTATTGTCAGCCTTTTTTTCACTCTCATTATTCTGGTAATTGTGCTTACTACAAGGCACAGGATCAAGTCGAAGAAAGCTTTATATGAAAAGGAGAAACTGGGGAATGAGATAATATCTAAAAATAAGGAACTCACTACTAATGTACTTTCTTTAATGAGAAAGAATGAAATGCTTTCGGATATTTCTCAAAAATTGCAGGTAATTGAAAAGGAGTCACAAAGTGATGAGACCAGTTTGGTAATCCGCCGAATCGCACGAGAGTTTCAAAATGCAACAGAGCATAAAATTCTCGAGGAGTTCGACTTAAGGTTTAATCAGGTACACATTGATTTTTACTCCAGACTAACAGCGGTATTTCCAACTCTTACACCGGGAGAACTACGCATTTGTGCTTTTTTAAGGTTGAATATGACAACCAAGGAGATTTCTAGGCTTACAGGTCAACAGATTACTACACTTGAAAATGCAAGATATCGTATCCGGAAGAAAATGGGCCTGGCAAATTCTGATGTTAATCTGATTTCTTACCTGTCATCATTTTAATCCACGCAATCATTTAAATTTCTTCTTATGTTTTGCGATTCAGAGATAGGAAGCATTTCATGATTATTCTGGATTTCACTCTTAAGATGAAATATAATAGTTTCTAAATCGGGATTAATCCAATTAGTATAATAGTCCTCCTTGATCCTATTTCCCAATTTGGGGTAAACGTTTTTCTTAAAGACATCATTTTCAGCTTTCTGCTGAAATCCGATCGCGATTGCTCAGGTGAAGTAGAGGTGTTTTTTTAATTGTATCAGGTTATTGTTAGGTTGAAAAATAGCATTCTTTTTAAGGGTTCTATAAGTTTGCCATGATAGAGTTCATACAATTAACAGCAAGTGAAATCAATTTCAGGAAATGAAGATCTGAGTCCCAGGAACGGGATCGAACCTAATACTGACAAACCGGAAGATCTGTCGGACATAATTAAAAGAAAGCAATTGCAAAACCATGTACTTGAAAAACTTGTGAAACAGTTAGAGGAGCGAATGAAGAAGACTGAAAGCACGGAATAGCGAGAATCCTTTATATTAACCAAAATCAATAAACCATTATGAAAAGAATTGTATTTTTCGTTTTATTTACTGCTTTCCTGGCATCTGGGGGTATGAAATCATATTCTCAGGATGAATCTCATACTTTTATGGGTAAAAGGGAAGCCGGGCATATTAAATCATCTGCTCTTGCTAATGAAACCAGAGCGACATCCACATTCCTTTTACAAGAGGATTTTTCAGGGGGGACTTTTCCTCCAGCCGGTTGGACAATCGTCGGAGATGGTCAGGATAATTGGTCTGCCGAGAATTCCAGCAATGCCGGAGGAAGTAGCCCTGAAGCTGTGTTTTCCTGGAGCCCTATGTTTGAAGGAAACTCAAAGTTTGTAACACCAATCATTTCTACAGTTGGTATGACAAAACTTTTACTTGAATTCAAACACTTGCTTGATCACTATGGAGGTGATTACTCAATCCTGATTGAAACAACAAGCGATGGTACTACCTGGACTGAAGCATGGTCTATGGTAAATCCTTCATCTAATGCCGGACCGGAAACGGTTGCCATGTTCATTGATAATGATGATGTTGGATCCTCGAGTTTCCAGTTTTGCTTCACCTTCACAGGTAATTCATATAATCTTGATTATTGGTATATTGATGATGTATTATTATCTGAATCCAATGCCTATGATGCTGCTTCAACGGTTATTATGATACCGGGATTTATACCAGCAGGCGATACTGTAATCCCAGGTGCGGTTATATCCAATTATGGAACCGAAACGATATCTTTTGATGTGGCTTTTGAGGTTTTGCAGAATTCAATTCCTCAGTATACCTCAATAGCTGGGGTTTCCGGTCTGGAACCACTCGAATCTATCAGTTTGAGTTTTGATCCGTGGATAACAGTTGAAGGGAGCTATTCAGCCAGGGTAATAACACTGTTAGCCGGAGATGAAAATCCTTCTAATGATACCCTATATAAATCTGTGGAGGTAGTGGAAGGTGCAGTTATAAAGAAACCTTTATTTGAAGTCTTTACAGCATCCACTTGTGGGCCGTGCGCTTCGGTAAACCCAATCATTGATGAGATATTGGAGAATAACCCGGGTGAATACAGTTTGATAAAATATCAAATGGATTGGCCGAGTGGTGGAGACCCTTATTATACTGAGCAGGGAGGAGTCAGGAAAGAGTACTACGGAGTGGCATGGGTCCCTGATTTTTATGGGAATGGTGACCAGGATGATGGGGCAAGCTTTACACAGATAGTCTTTGATACCTATGCGGAACAGCTTACCCTTTTAACCATTGAAGCTACTGCATCGATAGATCAGAATTACATCGTTAGCTATGAGGCAACAATAAATCCGGTAGGCCATTATAGTGCGGGATTAAAGGCCCATGTTTGTATCGTAGAAAATACTACTATAGGAAACTACGGAAATAACGGGGAAACGGAGTTTCATAATGTCATGTTATCAATGATCCCTGATGCAAATGGAACAACACTTGGGGAGATAATTGAAGGTGTTCCCGTTGAAATTTCAGGAACTTGCGATATGAACCAGACTTTTATGGAAGAACCAGTAGACCTTTCTTTAATTGTTTTTATTCAGGATGATCTCAACAAAGAGGTAATTCAATCACAAATGGTGGATGTGCAGGCTTCAGGGTTTATTCCATATTCAATAACATTCAATGTATTCGACCATAACGGGATTCCTGTAAATAACGCAGAAGTGAAAATGGATGCACAATCCTTGAATTTTACAAATTCCTCAGGCCAGGCATATTTCCCTGTTGCTTATCCAAATAGCTATGATTACAGGATAAGTAAAGCCGGACTTGAAGTCGTAATAGGAACCTTAACGGTTACAAATGAAAATCTGGTTATAGACATAACTTTAAATGATCCAAGTAGTTTCCTGTTATATGAAGACTTTACGTCGGGGTCTCTTCCTTCCGGTTGGACCAGCTATTATTCCGGTTCCAATGAAGTTTACTGGGCACTGGAATCTATGGTTCTTTATAGAGGTCAGCCAACGGGTGATATCTGGCTGATCTCTCCCCAGATTGATCTTGCCATGGCAGAAAAGATTTATATTGAAGCTGGAATGAGCCATGGAGATCCACTTCCTGCCATGGTGATAGGAACTTTGCCTGACCCATCGGATACAGCTTCATTTAGCGAACTTGCAAGCATTGTAACTTCGGAGAATGGGTTTGACTGGTATGAAATTGATCTCTCAGAATATACAGGATCTGATACTTATATTGGCTGGACATATGATGGGCCAAATGGTTGGTACGTAATTGAAACTGTAAAAGTTACTGCTGAAGGAACCGGTATTGAAACAATGTATCCAGCGGGGAATGTTTTGGTTTATCCTAACCCGGCTAAAGAGTATATTTATATTCAATCAGAAGAAAGCATCAATAACATCAGATTGCTGAATAATTTTGGGCAATTGACGAAGTTTTTATCCATCTCAGGTAATGCGGTGCGAATTCCAATCATGACATTGGCATCTGGTATATATATCCTGGTAATACAAACAGAGAGTCAAACCATAACGAAAAAGGTTTGCATCGATTAGTAGTAGTCTTGTAGGAAAGTGAAAGCCGGCTCACCCGAGCCGGCTTTATTAAATTTAGGTGTTTATGAATTTTTAAATCAGGAAATTTTAATCTGCTTTGGAGCTTTCAGCTTCGCTTCCTCCTTTTTAGGAATGGTTATGTAAAGCACTCCGTCCTTATGGCTGGCTTTGATGTCTTCTGCCTTAACCATCTCAGGCAGGGTGAAAGACCTGCTGAAGCTGCTGTAGCTAAATTCCCTTCTCATGTATGTGCTGTCTTTTTCTTCCAGATTTTCTTCTTTCTGTGAACGTATGGTCAGCACATTCTGATCAAGGTCAATCTGGAAATCCTTTTTTTCAAGGCCGGGAGCGACTACTTCAATCTTGAAGTCGTCTTTCCCTTCCTTGATGTTAACGACGGGAACGCTGATACCGGTCTTTTCTCCCAAAATATCAGACATGAAGTCCCTGCCGAAAAACTCATCAACAGTCTTTGGTAACGAATTGTACCATTTTACTACCGGTAACATAATTCAATCCTCCTTTATTTTTAGTTATTATTCATCCCATTCTTTTCAAATTTTGTTCCAAGGCCAGTTTACTAAAAATTTGGCAGGAAAGTGTGAAAAAATGACATAACATATTGGTATTAAGGTAAATAAATAAATTTCATATTTGTTGATTAGTAAGTTCTTAAATCCGAAAAGATTTTTAAGATATTTAATGACAAAATGTCGTTTTATTTGTTTAGAAAACACTGGCAATGTTTTTGATAATGCTCCTTAAATTTGAATAGTCATGAGTATCGGGAATGGTTAATATTTGTTTGCAGCCTGCAACCTGTAACCTGCACCCTGCAACCTGTTTATAACCGTCCACGATACACAATTAATAATCATTAGCTATGGCAGGAATTTGGATCATTTTTGGTGTTTTCATGTTATTGAGCTGGCTGGTTGGCCAGCAATTGCGGGCGAAATTCAAGGCGTACTCAAAGATTCCGATAAATTATGGTATGACCGGAGAAGAGGTTGCCCGGAAAATGCTTCACGACAATGGTATATATGACGTTAGGGTAGAATCCGTTCCGGGCTCCTTATCCGATCATTATAATCCTTTAAAGAAGACGGTAAATCTCAGTCCGGAGGTATACAGCGGCAGGAGTGTTGCATCCGCTGCGGTAGCCGCGCACGAATGCGGCCATGCGGTGCAGCATGCCAGGGCATATAGCTTTCTGAAGATGCGGTCGGCTCTGGTTCCTATAGTTAGCTTCACTTCCAAATGGGTTCAGTGGGTCTTGCTGGCCGGGATCATTCTGGTGCAAACCATGCCGCAAATACTGCTGGCAGGGATAATCCTGTTCGGATTTACAACGCTATTCAGTCTTATTACTTTACCTGTTGAGATAGATGCAAGCCGCCGTGCATTGGCCTGGTTAAACACAAGTGGTATCACCAATGCTCAAACTCATCCAAAGGCACAGGACGCACTTCGCTGGGCCGCTTACACTTATGTGGTGGCTGCACTGGCTTCGCTGGCAACATTATTTTACTACATTATAATATTTATGGGAAGAAGAGAGTAGAATCGATGATCGATGATCGATGATCGGAGATTGGAGAACGTAGTTAGGATTCAAAAAAAGTAGTAAATTAGCGGATTCTTTTTTAGCCATTAACCCGGGTCGCAAATTGATTTAGTTGACCATCATGATAAGTATTGGAGGAGAGTTACTTACGGATGAGGTTATCCGGAAGATCGTACTCGAAAATGAGAAAATTGAAATTGATCCGGAAGCTTTAAGGAGAGTGGAGGAGAACCATTCTTTCCTGCTTTCCTTTGCAAGCGACAAGATCATATACGGGATCAACACAGGGTTTGGTCCCATGGCCAGGTACAGGATTGAGGAAGAAGATCAGATTGCCTTACAATACAATTTGATTAGAAGCCATGCATCCGGTGCAGGCGCTCCCATTCAGGATATTTATATCAGGGCAGGTCTGCTTGCCCGCCTGAATTCATTATTGCAGGCACATTCGGGCATTCATCCCGAGGTTCCCGTCTTAATTTGTGAATTTCTAAATCATGAAATATATCCGGTAATACCGGAACATGGGGGTGTAGGTGCCAGTGGGGACCTTGTCCAGTTATCCCATATGGCTTTGGCATTGATTGGGGAAGGGGATGTTTCCTGGCGAGGGAAAAGAATGCCGGTGCATGAAGTATTTGCGGAACTGGGACTTACACCGGTTTCGATGCATATTCGGGAAGGCCTTGCCTTGATCAACGGTACATCTGTAATGACTGGCATTGGAGCGGTAAACGTGGCTCGTGCCCGGAAACTCCTGCGCTGGTCGGTATGGGCATCATCCCTTATCAATGAGTTGGTGGAATCTTACGACGATCATTTCTCAGAAGAGCTAAACAGTTATAAGAAGCATCCCGGGCAGCAATATATAGCCGGTATGATCAGAAAGTTTACTGCCGGCAGTGCCCTGATAAGAAGCCGGGCCGATCATCTTTTTAACGGATGCAAGAAGAAAAACCTCCTCGACGATAAAGTCCAGGAGTACTATTCCATCCGCTGTGTGCCTCAAATCCTGGGTCCTGTGCACGATACCATACAAAATGCCGGAAAAGTAGTTACCGATGAGTTTAATTCTGTGAATGACAATCCCGTGATCGATGACGGCATCGGCAATGTTTTTCACGGAGGAAATTTTCACGGGGATTATATCTCTCTGGAAATGGACAAACTCAGGATGGCGGTCACACGTTTATCCATGCTTTCCGAAAGGCAGCTAAATTATTTTATGAACGATAAGCTGAATGAAAAATGGCCGCCTTTTGTTAATCTCGGACGACTGGGGCTGAACCTTGGTATGCAGGGCGTTCAGTTTACTGCTACATCCACGGTTGCTGAAAATCAGACTCTCTCAAACTCTATGTATGTGCATAGTATCCCCAATAACAATGACAACCAGGATATTGTCAGTATGGGCACAAACGCTGCTTTGCTCACCAGCCGCGTAATTGAGAATGCTTTTCAGGTCTTGTCGATTCAGTTGATGGCTCTTATCCAGGCTGTGGATTATCTGGGTAATGACCAGGGATTGTCCCCGGTTTCCAGGAAATACTACTCTGAATTGAGGGCCCTTGTCCCAAAATTTGAAAAAGACACCACAAAATATAGGGAAATTGAGATCATCAGGGATTATCTGATTAATCATTGTATTTCGGTTTCTTAGGAGCCGGAGAAAGAAATAGTAATTATGAAATACGCATTAGTCACAGGAGGTTCACGGGGTATAGGCCGGGCGATAAGCCAGAGCCTTGCTGCTATGGGCTACCATGTGATCATAAATTTCCGGTCGAATAGGGATGAAGCCGATGTTACTATGCAACTGATTCAGGAAAGCGGTGGAGAAGCCACATTAATGCCTTTTGATGTCTCGGATAGGGAACAGGTTTCTGTTGCACTTAAATCCTGGAAGGAACAGCATCCTGAAGAATATATTGAAGTATTGGTCAATAATGCCGGAATCAGACAAGATGCCCTGATGGTTTGGATGAAACCGGAAGAATGGGATCATGTGATGGCAACAAATCTGGGCAGTTTTTACAATGTGACTCAGTTATTGATTCAGGACATGCTTGTAAACAAGTATGGCAGGATCATAAATGTGGTTTCACTTTCGGGACTGAAAGGCTTGCCCGGGCAATCAAACTATTCTGCTGCCAAAGCAGGTTTGATAGGAGCAACGAAGGCACTCGCTCAGGAGGTTGGGCGCAAGGGTGTTACAGTCAACGCTGTTGCCCCGGGATATATTCGTACCGACATGACCAGGGACCTGGATGAGAAACAACTGAAGTCACTAATCCCGGTAAACCGCTTCGGGACACCTGAAGAGGTTGCAGCATTGGTGGCCTTTATAGCCTCAGAAAAATCTTCGTATATTACAGGTCAGGTTATTTCTGTTAATGGAGGTTTATATACTTAATTGAAAAACGAACATATATATGAATCGAGTAGTTGTAACGGGTTTCGGCGTTTATTCAACCATTGGGAAGAATATTGAGGAGGTGAAGGAATCTCTGAAGACGGGAAAGTCGGGTATTGGCATTGATCCTCTCAGAAAGCAGTTCGGGTACAGATCAGCTCTTACCGGCATCATAGAACGCCCACAGCTAAAGGGATTACTTGACAGGAGGACCCGTGTATGCATGGCTGAACAGGGCGAATATGCCTATATGGCGACCCGTGAAGCGCTTGAAATGGCCCGCATGGACCTGGAATTCCTGGAAAAGAATGAGATTGGCCTCATTTATGGCAATGACAGTTCTTCCACTCCGGTTATCGAATCAATTGATATTGTCCGCGAAAAGAAGAATACACAAATGATGGGTTCCGGAGCTATATTCCAGTCGATGAACTCCACCATAACCATGAATTTTTCTGTGATTTTCAAGATCAAGGGTGTCAATTATACCATCAGCGCTGCCTGTGCCAGTGGATCTCATGCCGTTGGAATGGCTTATATCCTGATAAAGAACGGTTATCAGGATTGCATTATCGCCGGTGGCGGGCAGGAGGTAAATATCTATTCCATGGGAAGCTTTGATGCGCTCAGCGCATTTTCAGTTAACGATTCAGAACCAACCAAAGCATCCAGACCTTTCGACCGCGATCGCGACGGACTTGTCCCCAGTGGAGGTGGTGCCACCCTCGTTCTGGAAAGTTATGAACATGCCGTGAAAAGAGGAGCTCCCATTATTGCCGAAGTTATTGGCTACGGATTTTCATCCGATGGTGTGCATATTTCCGTACCTACGGTTAGCGGTCCTATTAGAGCTATGCAAATGGCTATCAAGGATTCAGGAGTGAAACGGGAAGAAATAGATTATATCAACGCCCATGCTACTTCAACTCCGGTTGGTGATATGAACGAAGCTAAAGCCATCCGGGAAGTCTTCGGTGATATTAAACCACCAATAAGCTCAACGAAATCCATGACAGGTCATGAAATGTGGATGGGCGGTGCCAGTGAGATCATTTATTCGCTGATAATGATGCAAAATTCTTTTATAGCACCGAATATCAATTTCCGGAATCCGGATGAGTTTTCCCAGCATTTGAATATCATTAGTCAAAAAACCGATAAGGAAATCAACATATTTCTTTCGAATTCATTTGGTTTCGGAGGCACAAATTCAGCAGTTATTCTGAAAAAAATCCAATAATTGAGCGTTGTTTTATAAATATTAATAATTTTGTGCTATCTGAAGAAAACTTAAGCTATTATAAGATTATTACTCCTAAACGATGAAGAAAGAAGAAGTAATTGATAAGGTAAATGCCTTTTTAGTAGAAGAATTTGAAATCGAGCCTGAGTTGATCCGGCCGGAAGCTACCTGGAAAGATATTGGCATTGACTCACTGGATTTTGTAGACATTGTAGTCATCGTCGACAATACTTTCGGCATAAAGCTCAAAGGTGAAGATATGGCAGACGTTAAAACCCTGGAGGATTTCTATAATTTCCTGGAAAGCAGGGTGAACGTAGTTGCGGCTTGATGCATATTCCTCAATTTTTTGCACATGTCCTCCTGGAAAGGTAAAACCCGCGGAGGGGTTGCAGGTTACGCAATCTTCATTTTTACCATAAAAAGATTTGGTACTGTTCCTGCATATGTACTTTTATACTTTGTAGCCCTCTATTACTGGTTCTTTTCCAGGAAAAAGTATCTCCGCTATTATTTTCGTGAAAGGCTTGGCTATTCGGCTTTCCGCTCAATGATGGCCATTTATCGGTTGTATTATAATTTCGGACAGGTGCTGATCGACAAAGTTGTTGTTCTGGGTGGGCTGAAAAAACGCTTTACCTTTGATTTTGACGGTGAGCATTACATTGAAGGCATGAAAGATGGTGGGATGCTTATCGGTGCGCATATGGGAAATTGGGAAATTGCTTCACAATTATTACAAAGGTTGCCATTGAAGATATATATTGTGATGTATGATGAAGAGCACAGGAAAATAAAGGATCTACTTGATAATGTACTCAAGGAAAAAACATTTGAAATTATTCCACTGAAGAATGACCTCTCTCATATCATTGCAATTCATAACGCTCTGCAAACCAGGGGGCTCGTTGTAATGCACGGGGATCGTTTCATGAAAGGCAGCAGAAGTATTGATGTTTCCTTCCTCGGTGCTGTAGCATCTTTTCCTGCAGGACCCTTTCAAATAGCGCTAAAGTCAGGTTTTCCTGTCAGCTTTGTATATGCCATGAAGGAAAGCTGGAAACATTATCATTTTTTTGCCAGCAAGCCCAAAGTATATTCCCGGCAGAAAACGGAAGGAAAGCATGATTCGGCAAAAATCATTCTTGAAGATTACGTTAAATGCCTGGAAGAAAAGGTGAAAGCTTATCCGGAGCACTGGTTTAATTTTCATGATTTCTGGGGGATCGACGCATGAGCAAAAAGATACTGCTTATTTCTGCCAACCGTTTTAAAGTGCCCTACCCGGTTTATCCTTTGGGAATTGCCTATATTCACACATATCTGAAGAAGAACCTACAGGATTTTGACATCAGGGTTTTCGATATGAACTTAGCCTCTCCTATGGAATTGCAGGAATACATAGACGACTTCCAGCCCGGATATATTGGTATTTCGCTCAGAAATGCCGATGATGTGGATTCTACTTCCAGAGAAAGTTTTGCAGGCGGTTACCGTGAACTGGTTGAAGTTTCGAGAAAAAGCGGAAATGCAATGATCATCATTGGAGGATCTGCCTTTTCTATTTTTCCGGAGCTTTTTTTCCGGGAGTTAGGTCCTGACTATGGGATTATCGGGGAAGGGGAAGAAAGCATGTATAAGCTTATTTCCGGTTTGGAGGAAGGCATGGATATTAAGGCCATAGAAGGTTTGGTGTTTAATGATGGAAAAGGAGTTAGGATTAATCCCCGAAAGAAGTATGTACGAAGCCTTGAATTGAATTTTGATCCGGATCTGCTGGGTTATTACTGGCATCACAGCGGGATGCTCAATATCCAGACGAAGCGAGGATGTCCTTTCCGCTGTGTTTATTGCACGTATCCGCTTATTGAGGGCAGGCATGTAAGAACTCTTGATCCGGGGCAGATTGTCGAAACACTGGAACGCCTTCGAAAGGAAAGCAACATTGATTATGTGTTTTTTACGGATTCGGTTTTTAATATAAACAACCGATTTAACAGGGAACTTGCAGAACTTCTGATCCGTAAAGATCTCAGGATCCGATGGGGGGCTTATTTTACCATAACCCACCTTGAGCGCGATTTTCTGGCTCTGATGAAAAGAGCCGGACTGACTCACATCGAGTTTGGAACGGAAGCATTGAGTGATATTACTCTTAAATCTTATGGAAAAGAGTTCAGTGCCGAAGAGGTAATCCGTGCTTCGGCCTGGTGCAATGAACTGGATATTTATTTTGCTCATTTTCTTATCCTGGGAGGAATTGGTGAAACGGAAAAATCGCTTTCAGAGACATTTGAAAACTCCAAAAGGATTAATAATAGTGTTTTCTTTCCATTTGTTGGTATGCGTATCTATCCGGGAACACCACTTCATGAGTCAGCTATAAAAGAGGGTTTGATGAGCAGGGAGGAAGAGTTGCTTGAGCCCCGGTATTATATAGCTCCGGGTGTTCATCTTGAGGATCTGAAAGGGAGAGCCGCACAAACAGGCAGACGCTGGGTATTCCCGGATGAAGACCACGAAAAGGTGATGGAAAAGATGCGTAAGAAGAATAAAAAAGGACCACTTTGGGAATATTTGATACGGTAAATAGAAGGAGCTATGAAACACATCCTTGTTATTTTTTTCACGCAATCGGGGCAGCTAAAGGAAATCGCTGACAGGGTGTTATCCGCTTTTCCTGAAGATGAGGTAAAAGCAGACTTTTTTCCCATTCGCGAAGCCAACCCCTATCCCTTTCCCTGGTCGCAGGAGTCCTTTTTTGATGCTTTTCCCGAATCTGTGCAGGGAATTCCTTGTGAAATCAGACCACTCAGGATTGATCCCACAAAAAAATACGATCTGGTTATCCTGGCTTATCAGGTCTGGTTTCTATCGCCCTCCATTCCATTCTGGTCTTTCCTTATGAGTGATAAGGCCCGCGAAATTATTCACGATAAGCCTGTAATTACTCTCCTTGGCGTTCGGAATATGTGGATCATGGCTCATGAAAAGGTGAAATCCCGGATACAGGAATTGGGGGGAAAGCATGTTGGAAACATCGTATTACAGGACAGGCATCAGAATCTTGTCAGCGTTATTACGATAGTCCACTGGATTTATACAGCAAGGAAAGAACGTTTTGGCATCTTTCCTCCGGCAGGCGTATCTGAAAAGGACATACGGGAATCCGACCGCTTCGGAGAGATCATTCTTCCCTATTTGAGACAGGGTGAATACAAAGGGATGCAACGGGAACTGGTTAGCAAAGGTGCAGTAAGAATCATTCCCGATCTGATGAGCATAGAGAAAAAAGCCATCCATATTTTCGGGGCCTGGGCACGTTTTGTATTGAAAAAGGGAAAAGCAGGTGATCCGGCACGCAAATTCAGGTTAAGCTTATTCAGGATTTATCTCTTTACGGTGATTTATCTTGTATCACCTATAGCTTCGCTAATTTTTTACCTGACCTGGATCTTTGCTTTCAGGAAGATAAAACGTAACATCCGTTACTATAAGCTCATGACGAAAAAGGAGGAATAAATAAAGGACAATTTATATCTTTGCCCCACTCAAGCGGGAATGAATATGATGAATGAGGTTTACATAACGAGACTATCGAAATTTTTACCCAACGAGGGTGTTTCCAATGATCACATGGAAGATTTCCTTGGGATGATCGACAATGAAGCATCCAAAGGAAAAGGTTTGGTATTAAGAAACAATGGAATAAAAGTCCGATATTATGCTTTGGACCGCCAGGGGCGTCCAACTCATTCCAATACCGAAATTACCGTGGAAGCTATCCGGGGTTTGTTTGGCAATGGCTTTAACCTCGAAGATGTTGATCTTTTGTCGTGCGGAACAACATCACCCGATCAATTGCTGCCATCCCATACCAGCATGGTACATGGACTTTTAAATTGCCCGCCTGTTGAGATTCTTTCCTCTTCGGGGGCCTGTAACGCCGGTATTCAGGCCATGAAATTTGCCTACCTTTCGGTAAAATGCGGAAGCTCAGATAATGCCGTTTGCACAGGATCCGAGAGATTATCTCCCTTTATGCTTTCTAAAAATTTCGAAAACGAAACGGCAAAACTAAAGGAACTAAAAAAGAATCCAATAATCGCTTTTGAAAAGGATTTTTTAAGATGGATGTTATCGGATGGAGCTGGTGCTGCTTTGCTGCAGAATAAACCCGCAGAAAACAGGATTTCTCTCAGGATAGAGTGGATGGAGAATAAGTCTTTTGCTAATGAACTGGAAACCTGCATGTACTCAGGAGGTGAAAAGACTGATAATGGTGATATGACGAGCTGGCTGGATTACGAACCGAATGATTGGCTCGAAAGGGCTCTTTTCTCCTTCAAGCAAGATGTTAAACTCCTATCATCCAACATAGTACCCAAAGGAACCATGTTCTTTAAAGAAGTATTGGATAAACACGGTTATGATCTGGCTAATGTGAATTTTTTCCTTCCGCATTTTTCTTCAGAGTACTTCAGACCAAGGATACATGAAGAGATGCGGAAATTTGGTTTGGAAATACCATCAGAAAAATGGTTTACCAACCTTACCAGAGTGGGAAATGTGGGATCAGCCTCGGTATTCCTGATGCTTGAAGAACTGTTTAATAGCGGAAAGCTTGAAAAGGGAATGGATGTCCTTCTTATGGTACCGGAAAGCGCACGTTTTTCTTATACATACGCATTACTTAAAGTTGTTTAAACATGGACCTGTATATTTTTGTTATACCCTTAGGGATACTCACCCTGGTTTTACTTACCCTGACCATTCTGATGGGTTTAAGGGTCATTCGTGTAAAGTTCAGGATCCACAGGCTCTTTGGTATCCTTACATTTATTTCAGCCCTGCTTCATGCAGGATTGGTAGTGTATTTAACATATTTTGAATAAAAATTATTGAGATGAAAAGATTAGTTTTTTTAATGGCTTTCTTCCTGATAGGGATAATGGTATTTGCCACCGCTCCAAAAAAGGTTGAATTAAAGCTTAACAAGAATACCGGTGTATTGGAAGTGACAGTGATCCATAAGGTTAAAGATGTTGAAAAACATTATATTGATGAGATCATAGTAGAAGTTAACGGAGAGCAGGTTGCTGTGAAAACTCCGGAAAAACAAGCCGATGTTCAACAGGAAACCATTGAATTTGTCCTGGAAAATCTGAAACCGGGAGATGAGATCAAAGTATCCGCCAAATGCAATCAGTTTGGAAAGAAATCGGCAAAGCTGACAGTTGAATAATCTACCTCAGTTGATTCATGGATATTCAGGAAGTTTCAGACAAGAACATCAGCATTCTCATTCCCCAGAAGCCTCCTTTTGTGATGGTTGGAAAGGTATTAGCGTCTGATGAGGTTTCAACTGAAACCAATTTTGTTATCGAAGAGGATAATATCTTTGTTAGAGATGGTTTTTTAAGGGAACCGGGATTGATTGAAAATATAGCCCAGACTCTTGCAGTGAGGGGTGGAATTATGCACATGATTGAGAAGAAAGAGGTTCCACTTGGAATGATAGGCTCAATAAAGAATCTTCACATATATAAGTTGCCTGCCGTTGGTTCTGTGATAAAAACCCGAATCAACATTGAAAATGAAATACTTATGGCAACATTAATACGTGGTCAGATAACCCAGGAAGGTGAATTGCTGGCAGAATGTGAAATGAAGATCTTTGTAAAAAACGACTAAGCTTTAAAAGCGAGCTGAATGAAGAAGAATGAGGTACCTCAGGATGATGCTAATATGCTGGAAGGAAAATTCCGGGAACCTTGTTATGTTTTGGATGAGAATGGGAAATACATCACAGTGGGAAGCGTAGGATGGGAACCCAAGAACATTGTGATGCAACAAGCCTGGGACAACATTCATAAAAGGATAGCCCGTGTGAAAGAACTTGTCGATCAGGGAAGATTGAGCCCGCTCGCCTACCATATGGAAAAAAACCAGATGGATGTTCGTCTTCTGGCTTCCTATGTAGGGTTGAGCCGTTGGAAAGTAAAACGTCATCTGAAACCATCCGGGTTTCTTAAACTGGATACAGAAATCCTGAAAAAGTATGCAGATGCATTAAATGTTACTATTGAAGAACTTAGGCAGACAGATTAAGATATACCGTAAGGGGAGAAAATCATGAAACTGGATTTTGAACACAGGCAATCGGCACATTGTGAGAATGGGGTAACGTCCAATCTGTTAAGGCATTATGGGTATGACCTCAGTGAGCCACTGATTTATGGTATTGGATCCGGTCTTTTTTTCGCCCACATGCCCTTTGTTAAAGTTAATGATATTCCAGTTACTTCCTTCCGGCCTTTTCCGGGGATTATTTTCAGGAGGGTTACCCATCAGCTTGGGATAAGCATCGAAAAAAAGAAATTCAGAGATCCCGAAAGGGCAATGAAAGAACTCGATGAAGTTATTTCACAGGGCATCCCGGCGGGCTTACTTGTGGGGGTTTACCATCTGACCTATTTCCCCAAGCCCTACCGTTTTCATTTCAATGCCCATAATATTGTTATTTATGGGAGGGAAAACGGTTCTTATATAGTTAGTGATCCCATTATGGAAACTCCTGAGTTTCTGACATACAATGACTTGAAAAGGGTAAGATTTGCACGGGGATTGTTTGCTCCGCATGGGCATATGTATTATGCAACAAGGCTTCCCGAAAAGATCGATCTTCAGGAGGCAGTTGTCAAAGGTATCAGGAAAACCTGTAAAGATATGTTGACTATTCCCGTTCCTATGTTTGGTGTTAAAGGGATACGATTCATGGCCGGCAAAATTGCGAGGTATCCTCAGAAACTCGGCATTGAAAAGGCTTCTCTATATCTGGGACAGATTATTCGCGCTCAGGAGGAAATAGGTACCGGGGGTGCCGGTTTCCGGTTTATTTATGCAGCCTTCCTGCAACAGGCATCGGAAATTACAGGTAAGGATACCCTGATGAAATTATCCGAAGACATGACCCGTGTTGGTGACCAGTGGAGATTATTTGCTGTAGAAGCTTCCAGAATAGTGAAAAACCGGTCGGGAGAAAATGGATCATATCCGGGCATTGCTGAGATCCTCAGGGGTATTGCCAGTGATGAGGAACAAATTTATAAAAAGCTGAAAGGGGCAATTTCCTGAAATCCGACATGAGAAAGGTTTTTATAGAATCCTCCAATATCATCACTTCTGTTGGTTTTTCTACTGCAGAAAATGTAAATTCTATCCTTGAGAAGAGAAGTGGTATCCGTATCAACCAGCCCGGGGATATCTCACGGGTCCCTGTTCCCTTATCACTTGTCGACAGGACATTACTGGATAAGCATTTTGAACGATCAGCATCTCCAGATGACCACACCCTTTTTGAGAAACTTGCATTGACTTCGCTTTCGTTGGCAATTGAAAAAAGTAATATCCCTGTTGATTCGGAGGATACCTTATTTATTTTATCCACAACCAAAGGCAATATAGATTTGCTTGAACGAAGAAACCAGGACAAATTTCCGAAGGAACGTTTGTCGCTCTGGGACTCTGCTTTCCTGATCAGGGATTTTTTCGGCATGGCCAATGAACCCGTACTTATCTGTAATGCTTGCATATCAGGAGTTCTGGCTATAAACACTGCCAGGATTTTATTGCAGACCGGGAGGTATAAACATGCTGTGATTACGGGTGCGGATATTCTTTCCCGCTTTGTGGTTGCCGGTTTCCAGTCCTTCCAGTCATTAAGTCCCGGTCCATGCCGCCCGTTTGATAGTTCAAGAGATGGCCTGACTTTGGGAGAGGGTAGCGGAACAATAATTCTCACAACCGATCCCACACTGATCGAAGAGAATTCCAGGATTTCGGTCGTTGCAGGTGCTTCCAGTAATGACGCCAATCATATTTCCGGGCCCTCCAGAACAGGAGAAGGATTATTCCACGCAGTACGGAAAACCCTGGAAGAGGTTGGAATGTTGCCGGAAAATATAGATTTTCTCTCTGCTCATGGAACCGCTACCGACTACAACGACGAGATGGAAGCCAAAGCTTTTGACCGCTGTGGTCTGTCTTCAGTCCCTGTTAACAGTTTCAAAGGTTGTTTCGGACATACATTGGGGGCGGCCGGAGTAATCGAGTCGGTGCTTACAGTTGAATCCATGCGGAGAAACATCCTGATGCCTTCAATAGGATATGAAAACCATGGGGTTAGTATACCACTGAGAATTCCGAAAACACAGGAAACAGCACAAATAAACCATGCCCTGAAAACCGCATCTGGCTTTGGGGGATGTAATGCCGCAGTATTATTCAGGAAAGATAATTGAACAATGGAGCACTATCCGGAAAATATTGTCATAAGCTCAAGTTGCAGGATTGGGGATAATCAGGTAAGTGTTAACAACATCCTGAAATTTTCCCAACCTCAGGCAGAAAACCCAGGCCTCTTCCTGAAATCGGTTTATAAACAGTTTAATATCGGATATCCCAAGTTTTACAAAATGGATATCCTCACACGATTGGGCTTCCTGACAGCTGAAATTCTTCTGATGGATAAGAAGCTTATGGATAGGTATTTACCGGAAGAAATAGGTGTGGTGATAGCTAACCGATCCAGTTCTATAGATATTGACAGAAGTTTTCAGGCAACCATTGAAGATGATGAAAACTATTTCCCAAGCCCTGCACTTTTTGTTTATACTCTGCCGAATATCATGACAGGCGAGATTTGTATACGGAATGGATTCAAAGGGGAAAATGTAATTTTCATACAGCCAACATTTTCTATGGAATTCATTCAGGATTATGTAAGTTTGCTGTTTCAAATGAAAAAGCTGAAAGTATGTATTACCGGGTGGGTTGAAGCTGACGGTAATACTTACGATTCATTGCTTTTGTTGGTGGAAGAGACGGTTTCAGGAAGCAGGGATTTTTCCATGCCTTTTGTTACCAGCTCAATAAAAGAACTATTTTAAACTGAATGAGATGGAAGAATTGATAAACAAACTGAAAAATGAGATCATTGAGGCTCTTAACCTGGAAGATATTGAACCGGAAGATATTGATGCCGATGCACCATTATTTGGAGAGGGCCTTGGACTGGATTCTATTGATGCCCTTGAACTCATTGTGTTACTGGAGAGGAATTACGGCATAAAGATTGAGGATCCCAAGGAAGGGAAAAAGATATTTTTCTCAGTCAGAAGCATGGCAGAGTATATAACCGAACACAGGAAAAAATAACCAATGCCGGATAGGGTTTTCATTACAGGATTAGGGCTTATTACTGCCATTGGGAAAAACTTTGCCGGGAACCTTTCCTCATTGTTACAGCAAGAAAGCGGCATAGGAAAGGTAAAGTATATTGATACCCTTCACCGTGATGACATTCCGGTAGCGGAAGTACGTGCCAGCGATGAGGAATTATCCGCAATATTAGGTCTTGACCCTAGGCAAGGGTATACCCGGACAGCTTTGCTTTCTATGATTGCTGCACAGGAGGCTTTACAGATGGCTGGTGTTGATCCGGGCGACGGGCTCCGGAACGGGGTCATATCCGCCACAACAGTCGGCGGGATGGTAAAAAGCGAGAATTATTACCTGGATTTTCTCAATAATGACAACAGCAATGTATACATTGGAACCCACGATTGCGGGGATGCAACCGAAAAAGTAGCCTTTTTTCTTGGTTTTTCAGGATTTATGACCACCATAAGCACTGCGTGTTCTTCTTCGATAAACAGCATTATGCTGGGTGCAAGGATGATCCGGAATGGATTGCTCGATCGTGCTTTGGTTGGAGGTGCTGATGCCATGTCAAAGTTTACCATCAACGGGTTTAATACTCTGATGATACTTGATCGAGAAGGGTGCAAGCCTTTTGACCAAAACAGGAACGGACTGACATTGGGCGAAGGTGCTGCTTTCCTGATGCTTGAGTCGGAAAAGGCCGCCCGTCTTAATGGGAAAAAGATCCTTGCTGAGGTAAGCGGTTGGGGAAATGCCAACGATGCTTTTCATCAGACTGCCTCTTCACCGGAAGGAGAAGGCGCAGTAATGGCCATGAGGAAGGCACTTACGGTTAGCAATCTTAAACCTGAGGATATTGACTATATCAATGCCCATGGTACTGGAACTATAAATAATGATTTATCGGAAGGGAAAGCTATTGAAACTATTTTTGGAGACCGGATCCCGTTTGTTAGCTCTACCAAACCATATACTGGCCACACACTTGGTGCTGCCGGGGCTGTTGAGACGGTTTTTTCCGTGATGGCTATTCAGCACAACCTGATCTTCCCCAATATGGGATTCAAGAAACCCATGGAAGAACTTCATTTTACCCCGGTTACGGAGCTTATCCGCAACAGGATGGTGAACCATGTACTTACCAACTCCTTTGGTTTTGGCGGTAATAATTCGACACTTATTTTATCCAGGCCGGTATGAAACAGATATACATCACCGGGACAGGGGCAATCACCCCGCAGCAGACTTTCGATAATTCGGCTTTTCTTGACCAGGTGCAAGAATACTACCAAAATAATCTTACCTGTGTTGATCCGAATTACAAGGATTTTATCCCTCCACTTGAACTCAGAAGAATGAGCCGTATCAACCGGATTGGACTTTCATCCGCTAAAATTTGTTTGAACGACGCTCAGATGGAAAATCCTGATGCCATAATAACCGGTACAGGTATGGGTTGCGTAGAGGATACCGAGAAATTCCTGATGTCTATGATTGAGAACGGGGAGCAGTTACTCACCCCAACCTCATTCATCCGTTCAACGCATAACACGGTCGGCGCTCAGATTGCCGTTCACCTGAAATGCCACAACTACAATTTTACTTATGTACACCGGGGTTTTTCTTTTGAAAGCGCCCTGACAGACGCCATGCTGCTTATTAAGGAAGGGGAAGCTCACAGGATACTGGTCGGTGGCATAGATGAAACTTCGGAAAACAATTTTAAAATTCTTTCGCGGCTTGGATATTGGAAGGAAAATCCCATCAGGAACCTGGATCTGTTATCGGAGAAGACCAACGGTACCATTTCAGGAGAAGGATCGGTGTTTGTGATGCTTTCTGATGAGCCTGGGAAAAAGAACTACGGCAGGCTTATGGCGGTTGATACCTTCCTGAATCCAGATTGTCCGGAAACAATCAATTACAGGATTATCAGCTTCCTGGAAGAAAACAATATGAAACCTGGAAATATTGATCTTACTGTGATGGGTTACAGTGGTGACATGCGTTACGACAGCGTATTTGATCAGATGTACGAAAATCTTTTCAGTGACAGGGCTCAGGTTTATTATAAACATTTATGCGGTGAGTATCATACCGCTTCGGCTTTTGGATTCTGGACAGCAATTAAAATCCTGGAGACACAACACATTCCGGAACCCCTGATAATTAAACGAGGAATTCCGAAAGAGATCAATAACATTCTTATTTATAACCACTTCATGAATCAGCATCACACACTGATGCTGTTATCCCGATGATCCGTTACCCGGTTTTACATATTATCTTTTTATGCGGGCTTGCCGTCTGTATCCTGGTTGCTTTCAGGAATCAGGTATTTTGGTATGTGGGGGTAGCCTGGTTGTTGGTTTTCCTGGTTATTATGGTAACCGGTTCAGCCCGGATATGTTCCGGAATGTACGTGAAGGCCATTTGCCGTTCCCATGTGGATGAGAAGGTTGTTTCTTTGACTTTTGATGACGGACCGTATCCAGTATATACGGAGGCCGTACTTGATATCCTTAAATCTAAGGAAATCAGAGCAACATTTTTTATCAAAGGAAGAAATGCTGCCTTATATCCTGATTTGATCAGACGCATGCACGACGAGGGACATATCATTGGCAACCATAGTTGGTCACATGATCACTTATTTGATTTATTTCCGGCCAAACGGATGAATCGTGAAATAAGGGAAACTAATCGTATCGTCAGGGAAATTACAGGAAAAAGCCCGGTTTTATTCAGACCACCCTATGGTGTGACCAATCCTGCAGTTGCAAGAGCTCTAAAAAATGAAAATCATATGGTAATTGGCTGGAATATACGATCGTATGACACCATCCTGAATGATCCCATTAAGATTGCCCAACGGATTAAAAAACGATTGAAACCCGGAAGCATCATCCTTTTGCATGATAACCGGAAAAGATCGGAGAAGATATTAAAGGAAGTGATTAACATCGTTAAGGAAAATGGGTATAAATTTGCCAGGATAGATGAATTACTAAACATTTTACCCTATGCAGCAATATAGGACCTTAGCTTTTGGGGGACTTCTTTTCCTGATTTCTCTCAGTATGTCCGCCCAGCCGTCAGGATTTAAGGTGCTTTCTTCTCCTGATGAGTTCAGAGAAAAGATGGCTGCTTCCGTAGAAAAAACGATTTCTTTACAAAGCTCGTTCATCCAGGAGAAAAATCTGGATGTGTTCCAGGAAGTGATTATTTCGAATGGCGTGTTTTATTACCGGAAGGAAAACCATGTCAGATGGGAATACCTGGATCCCATCTCCTATGTCATTGTGATGAATGGTGATCAGGTTATGATACGCAGCAATGGGAAGACCAACACTTATGATATGGATGAAAACGCCTTTATCCGTCAAATCAATGAAGTGATGGTAGGCAGCGTTCAGGGAAAGATTCTGGACAATGACGATATGTTCGAGATTTCCTATTTCGAGAATGCCGATTACTATCTTGCAGTTCTGGTTCCCAGGCAAGAGGAGGTCAAAGACATCCTGAAACAGGCTGAGATATTTTTCAGGAAAGATAACCTGACTGTGGATAAGCTTATTTTTACAGAGTATACCGGTGATTATACCCTAATAAGGTTTACCGAAAAACGAATCAATGAAACCATTCCTGAGAGGATTTTTATTCTGGATTAGCTTTGGAGCCTTGACAATCGCCGGTTGTTCCCGAATTCCTGCTGAACAAATAACATCGGGCGTATATACCGGGAGGAGATTGTCTCCATTTCCCCAGGATTCGATACAGAGGATACTTGGCAAAGGGAAATTTGAGATCCTTAACCAAAGTTTCAATGGATTTATGGCTGTTCAAAGGATTGACGGTAATGCTTTCAGGATCAATTTCAGCAATGAGATCGGGCTTACCTTGTTTGATATCAGTATATGGAATGACAGTATTCATGTAAATCATGTCCTTAAAAATATCGACAAACCTGCACTGATAGATAAAATAGGACGGTTTTTTAAAGTATTTTTGCTTGAGAATGAACGATGTTCCCAATGCAGTTCGAATGTCAATGCCAGGGGGCAAGGGTATGAAATATGGAAAAGGAAGGAGGGTGCATATTTCTCTTATGATAGCGAGGGTAACCTCCTGTATAAACGCATAAAGACCACTTCCGGAAAGGTTTGGGTATATTATCATGAATACGATTCAGCCGGAAGATTTAAAAATGCTACTATTAGGGAGAAAGGGCTTTTCAAACTTGTGTTGGAATTCAACATCCTTAAAATGAATTAGTAATGTTGCTGGGAGATTTTTTTAACGTCCTCAAAATGGAGGATACAGATCAGGAAACAGTTCAGGCCAGTATCAGGTTCGATGCCAACCACCGGATATTCCAGGGGCATTTCCCGGGCTTTCCTGTAGTGCCGGGAGTTTGCATGATCCAGATTATCAAGGAGATAATAGCTTTGCGATATAGAATCAGCTTGTTTCTTACAACCGGAGATAATATAAAATTTCTCCGCTTTATTGATCCACGTCAATCTCCTGATGTTCGGGTTAAGATAAGGGTCAATGAGTTGGATGGCATCAGGCTGAAAGCGGATGCTCTGATATACGATGAAGAATCCAATTTTCTGAAATTTAAAGGAGTTTTCCTAAAGGAAGCCTGAATCCTGCCTGGATAATAACCATCTAAAGCGGTGCGGTTCAACATGAAACATGCTGAAATACAAAGTGAAATGAAAACTCTGCATTGTTGTGTGATTATTCCCACATACAACAATGACCGCTTTATCCGGAGTGTTATTGAATCCACTCTTCATTATACAGAAGATATCATCGTTGTAAATGATGGTTCCACGGATAGTACAGGTTTGATTCTCCGGAACATGCCGGTAGAGGTATTATCTTTTCCAAAAAACCGGGGAAAGGGATTTGCATTACGCGCAGGTTTCCGTTTAGCAAAGGAAAGGGGTTTCCGATATGCCATTACCCTGGACTCGGATGGACAGCATGATCCTGCGGATATACCACGTTTCCTTGAAAAATTACGTGATAATCCCGGGTCTCTTATCGTAGGGGCCAGGAACATGGACCAGGAAGGCATACCTTCGAAAAGCAGTTTCGGTCACCGGTTTTCCAATTTTTGGTACCATCTTGAAACAGGAATAGCTCTGCCGGATACACAGTCGGGATTTCGTCTTTATCCTCTTGAGGAATTAGGGAAGATGCGGTTTTTTTCCCGCAGGTATGAGTTTGAGATTGAAATTCTGGTAAGGGCTGCCTGGAAAGGGATCTCCGTTTTACATGTTCCTGTCAGTGTTGATTATAATCCGGAGGGTGAGAGAATAACCCATTTCCGGCCTTTCATAGATTTTTCGCGGGTCAGTATCCTGAATACCATACTTGTCCCATTGGCTTTATTGTATTATCGACCAAAGATGTTCATTCGTGGCCTCAGCCGAAAATCCATACGGGAATTTTTCAGGAAGGAGGTGCTTGGCAGCAGCGACTCTAACCTAAAACTTGCCTTGTCGGTTGTTGTAGGTATTTTTATGGGAATCGCACCCATTTGGGGCTGGCAGCTCGTTACGGCAATTTTCCTGTCATTTTTACTGAGGCTGAATAAGGTAATTGTGATTATCGCGGCCAATATCAGCCTGCCACCCATGATACCCTTAATAATATACCTTAGTTTTAAAATTGGTGGTTTTGTTTTGGGGAAAGGCTCTGAAACTGTTAGTTATAGTTCGGGATTCAGCTTTGACATGATCACCGACGATTTCTACCAGTATATAATCGGAGCTTTATCATTTGGTACAGCTTTATCAATATCTCTTGGTTTGATCACTTTTTTGCTGCTGGCTCTTTTCAGGAAGAGAAAACCGGTATTGAAGCAACAACCTGAGTAAAACAGTAAGACAAAATGCTGCAACCCTTTGTATCGTCATACAGGATTTTCAGGAAACGCAGGATTTTATTCCTGGTGCTGGCACTTCTGCTGTTTTTAAGCGCCGGATATTTTACTTCTTTGATCAGGCTTGAAGAGGATATTTTTAAAATGGTCATGCAGGATGATGATGCCGGCCATTATAGCGAAGCTCTGAAGAACACAAAACTGTTGGATTATCTGGTTATCCGGATAGGATCAGTGGATACGGCCGGGGAGTCGACCGGATTGATCATACGCTATGCCGATGAGCTGAATCAATTATTAACTGAGCGATTTGACAGTAACCATATCAGGAAGATCCGCTATCGTTTCGAGAGCCGGACCATGCAGGAATCGTTTGGTGAATTTTACCATAATCTTCCTGTCTTCCTGGAAGAAAATGATTACATATGGCTTGATTCGCTTCTCAACCGGGAGTCAATTCGTAAAACTATTGCAGGCAACTACCGTTTATTGGTTTCTCCGGCAAGTATGGCTATGAAACGCTATCTTGTGCAGGATCCGCTGAGCATCACCCCACGGATCATGGAAAAGCTAAAGTCGTTTCAGCCGGACGATAATTTTATCATTCATCAGGGGTATATTTTTACCCGGGATCTGGACAACCTGCTGATGATAGTTTCTCCGGCAAATCCCTCAAGTGAAACAGGGAAAAATGCTTCATTGGTGCAAGGGATTCAGTCTCTGACGGATAGTCTGAATTCTGTTTATTCTCCTACAGTTACAGCCGAGTATTTCGGGGGGGTGGCTGTATCAGTTGCCAATGCCTCCCGCATCAAAAAGGATATCATCCTTACCGTCGGGATAGCAATGGTTGTGGTTATTTCATTAATGGTTTTGTATTTCCGGCAGAAAAGAATAATTCTAATCCTGGTTATTCCTGCTGTTTTCGGAGGTTCAATGGCCCTTGCCTTATTGTATTTTATTCAGGGAACCATATCCGGAATAGCGCTTGGTGTTGGCTCGGTTTTAGTTGGAATAGCCATCGATTATTCACTGCATTTTTTTAGTCATTTTCAATCGATTGGCTCTGTTGAAAAAACTTTAAAAGATATAACAGCTCCTATCCTTCTCAGTTGCCTGACCACAGCAGCCGCTTTCCTATGCCTTGGCTTTGTCAGCTCCACTGCGTTACGGGATATGGGCTGGTTTGCAGCATTAAGTATTGTTTTCGCAGCCGTCTTTGCATTATTGATTCTTCCGCATCTTGTAAAGGATAATCCGGGAAAGTCAAAGCTTTCCTTTATTAACAGGATCTCTTCCTATGATTATCACCGAAACAGATACCTGAAATGGAGCATTGTTATTATTACCATTCTTTCTTTGTTTTTTTTCCGGCATGTAACATTCGAGGAGGATCTTGAGAAAATGTCGTATATGACACCGGAACTAAAGAGAGCAGAACAAAACCTGAACAAGATCAGTACGGTTTCGTTACGTACCATGTATGTGGTTTCAGTTGGTAGTAATATCAGCGAGGCTTTGCAAAACAATGAAAGCCTGGAAGAAATATTGAATGAATTGAAAAAAGATGGGAAGGTTCAGAGCTATCTTCTTCCCTCCGGATTATATCCAGCTCCCTCAGCTATTGAAGAAAGCATTGAACGATGGGATACTTTTTGGGACACCAGAAGAGACAGCTTGTCGGTTTGGCTTGATGAAGCAGGGAAGGAATATGGCTTCCGTCCGGGTGCTTTTGACGGATTTAAAGATTTGATAAGGCAGGATTTCAGTGGAAAGGAAACCTGGGATTTTCCTGTCTTGAGAGAAAAATTCCTGGAGGATTACATCAATGAAACAGGGGATGCGGCATATGTTGTGACCAGTATCAAGCTTGGATTAGAAAACAAACAGGATGTGCACGCTGCACTGAAGGAAGTTCCCGGACAAGTCATTATCGACCGGCAATTTCTGGCAGCACGCTTTGTGAATATGCTCAGGGAGGATTTTAGAATTCTGGTGTTGGTTTCGATGCTCATTGTCTTCCTGATCATCCTGATATCATTTGGCCGCATTGAACTTACGGTAGTTACCTATGTTCCAATGTTGGTGAGCTGGGTCTGGACATTAGGGATCATGGGTATACTTGGGATCGAATTTACCATATTTAATGTTGTGATTACCACTTTTATCTTTGGATTGGGAATAGATTACAGCATTTTCATTACACGGGGGTTGCTTGATGAGTTCAAGACAGGAGAACGGAACCTGAATTCATTCAAAACTTCTATTTTTCTTTCTGCCATAACTACCATTTCCGGGGTAGGGGTTCTGATTTTTGCGGCTCATCCCGCGTTAAGATCAATAGCAGTAGTCTCCGTGGTCGGGATACTGTCTGTTGTTTTCATAGCTTACACTCTGCAACCCATTCTTTTTTACTGGATGATAAAATCCAAAGGCAGGAAACGTTTTGCTCCCATCACTTTTGTAGATTTCTTTTTTTCGCTTGTAGCATTGGTTATTTTTATTTCAGGAACAATCATTCTCACGGTTCTTGGAGGGATAATGTTTTATCTCACTCCAATTTCCCGTAGGAAGCTCAGATTTGTTTATCATTACCTGATCATGATGGCATTCAGGGTTGTTATTTATGGTCCGTTCAATATTTCCAAAAAAGTAATCGGGTTTAGCCGGAATAAGTTCAGAAAGCCTGCTCTGATCATAGGGAACCACCAGTCTCACATTGATATTCTGTTGGTTTTGATGCTTTATCCCAAAATCCTGGTATTAACCAACGAAAAGGTTCATCGTAGAATTTACGGTGCGCTGGCTGGAATGGCTGATTTTTATCCGGTTACATCTGCAGGGATTGATGATTCATTGCCCAAAATTGCCAAAAGAGTTGAAGAAGGATATTCTATTTTGATTTTTCCGGAAGGTACGCGTTCCGATGACACAACGATTCACCGTTTTCACCGGGGAGCCTTTTATCTGGCAGAGCAATTGCAGCTTGATATTTTACCGGTGATCTTTCATGGTGTCGGAGACGTTTTGAAAAAGAGTGAGCTTTTTCTCAGATCGGGAAGGATAACCATGAAGATATTAAACAGGATATCCATTGATGATTATCGATTTGGTAAAAATTACAGAGAAAGGACAAAAGGGTTCAGGAAATACATTATTCGCGAGTATCAATTGCTTGAGAAGGAATTTGGCCAGGCGGAGTATTTCCATCGCAGGATGGTGATGAACTATGTTTACCGGGGTGCCATCATGGAATGGTATCTTAAGGTAAAAATGCGCATGGAAGATCATTACCGTATATACGACGAATATGTTCCCAAAGAGGGTATGATCACAGACCTGGGCTGCGGATATGGTTTTATATCGTACCTGCTCTATTTTCGTGCCCCATCCAGGAAGATACTGGGTATTGATCATGATCCCGATAAGATTTTAATTGCAGAGAACGCATATTATAAAAATCAGGATTTAGAATTCATACAGGGTGATGTGAGAGGTTATACGTTCCCTGAGAGCGATGCATTTATACTTTCGGATGTATTGCATTATTTTCCTGAAAAAGATCAGGAGGGCCTTATCGGGAGCTGTGCCTCAAAACTGAAAGAAGGCGGTGTCATCCTGATCCGGGAGGGAGATCGGGGTATGCCAGGAAAACATAAAGGGACCGTTTTGTCAGAATTCTTTTCTACAAAAATTCTACAATTCAATAAAACTTGTGATACCGGTCTGCTTCACTTTACTTCCGGTGAAAAGATCAGTCAATATGCATTAAAGGCTGGCCTGGAGTTTTCCTGGATTGACAAGACAAGATATACCTCTAATATTTTGTATGTTTTGAAGAAGACAAACATTAAACCAATAAGAAGCGGTCATGGCCTATGATGTGCTTGTCATCGGCAGTGGGCTGGGCGGGTTGCTTAGCGCATCCATCCTGAGTAAGGAAGGCTTTAAGGTTTGTGTTGTTGAAAAAAATCCAAGGATTGGAGGGTGTTTGCAGTCGTTTGCACGAGATGGTGTTGTTTTCAATACAGGTTTAAATTATACAGAGTCACTCGACAGGGGACAGGTTTTATATCAGTACTTCAAGTATGTAGGTATATACGACAGGCTTCGTCTACGCAAGATGGATGAAGACGCTTTTGAAAGAATAACCTTTGAGGGAGATCCTGTGGAATATCATTATTCGCAGGGTGAAGACCGTTTCATTGAGGCATTGGCTTCACGCTTTCCTAATGAAAAGTCAGGGATAATTAACTATATTGAAAAGCTGCGCCACCTCAGTCACTCTTTTCCATTATACGATTTGGAGATTAAGGGCAATAGTACTTCCCTTAACGAGTATTATTACACCAATACCCGTAAATTTCTGGAAAGCCTGACCAAAGACGAGAAACTAAGGAGTGTGCTGGCAGCTACAAATCCTTTATATGCAGGTATTTCGGAGAAAACCCCCTTGTATATTCATGGGATAATTAATTATTCCTTTATGAAAAGCGCCTGGAGGCTGGTTGATGGCAGCTCCCAACTGGCAAAAGAGCTAGCTGCGAAAATCAGAGAAAACGGTGGGGAGATTTTCCGGAATAAAAAGGTTGAAAGCATTGTTTTACGTGAGAAAAGGGCGATTGCTGTAAAGACAGCCGATGGGGATAGAATGGAGGCAAATAACATCATCTCCAATGTTCACCCTGCTGTTACCATGAAAATGATCGGGGAAGGGGAACTTAACAATGCATATCGAAGAAGGATACAATCCATGGAAAACACTATCGGGATGTTTACCCTTTATGCAGTTTTAAATGAGAACTCATTTCCTTATCTTAATTACAATATTTACCATTACACATCCGATGATGTATGGAAGGGCTACCATTACAATGAAAACGAATGGCCTCCTTATGTAATGGCTTATACTCCGGCAATATCCGGTGGAAGTGGGTTTGCCAATGCGCTTATAGCCATCACCTATATGCATTATGACGAAGTAAAGAAATGGGAGAATACCACTGTAGAAAATCGTGGAAAAGAATACACGGATTTTAAGGAAAGAAAAGCTGAACTTCTTATTAATACTCTGGAAAAAAGGATTCCTGGCATTCGCCAAAAGATAGCTAAATATTATACTTCCACACCTCTTACCTACAGAGATTATACGGGCACCCTTAACGGTTCCAGTTACGGTATTGTTAAGGATAGTGCAGATCCCCTCAGGTCGCTTCTCATGCCTAAAACACGAATAAGCAATCTTTACCTTACAGGTCAAAACCTAAACCTTCATGGGATTCTCGGGGTTTCGGTCAATGCGTTGCTCACCTGCTCAGAGTTCCTGGGTATGGATTATCTTATAAAAAATGTAAAAAATGCAGATTTATGAGCCAGGGAAACTCCGGTAATAACGTTTTGATCATCGGAAGCGGGCTGGGTGGCTTGCTCTGCGGCGCTATCCTGAGCAAGGAGGGATTCAGGGTGACTGTCCTGGAAAAAAATTCTGTAATTGGCGGTTGTCTGCAAACATTTACACGGCAAGGAAAAACATTCGATACAGGAATGCATTACATTGGAAGTATGGAGAAAGGACAAATCCTTCATACGATATTTTCTTATGTGGGTCTGACCCGGAAACTCAGGCTTAAGCAACTTGATATCGATTGTTTTGACAGGATATCCTACATGGGGAAAGAATATGATCTGGCACAAGGTTTTGAAAGATTTACCGATTCACTTTCAGCAAGGTTTCCTGGTAAAAAGGATGAAATATCACAATATGTCAAGGGTTTAAGGAAAGTTGTCGGTATGGTTGACCTGTACAATCTTAGACCTTTCCGGCAGGAAAACTTATTTGTTAATCCCGGTATCTCCATACCTGCTTCTGAGTATATTGCCGGTTTAACAAAGGATAATGTTCTAAGGAATATCCTGGCCGGTTTGAACGGTTTGTATGCCGGGGTTAAGGAAGGGTCTCCACTTTATGTGCACGCAGTTATCAACCATTTTTTCATTCAAAGTGCATGGAGGCCGATTGGCGGCTCATCGCAGATTGCTGCTGCTTTGTCGGAAATAATTGAAACAAATGGAGGCGAGATAATTCCCCGTGCTGAGGTGCAAATCCTGCATGTTGACGGAGACTTGATCGATAAGGTGATAACAACCGATGGAAGGGAGTTCCACTCAGAATACATCATCTCGGACATTCATCCTGCAAATACTCTGCGGATGTTGAATGGACGTTCCTTGCGTAAAGCATATATTAACAGGGTTTTGAAGCTTGAAAACTCTATGGGGATGTTTATTCTTTACATCATCTTAAAAAAGGACTGCTTTCCATACCTGAATCATAATTATTATTATTTCGATAAGGATGATGTATGGTCTGACCAGAATCAGGATGATGATAAATGGCCATCCGGTTTTATGATGTACACCTCTGCAAGACTTATGGAGCAGCAATACTCAGAAAATGTGGTTGTTATGACTTATATGAAATATGATCAGGTCAGGCCATGGGAGAATACCACTGTGGGAAAAAGAGGAGAAGCCTATGAAGAATTTAAAGCAGAAAGGGCTGAAAGGCTTATGGATCTTGTGGAAAAGGCGTTTCCAGGAATAAGGCAAAAAGTGGAAAGGATTTACACCTCTACCCCATTGACTTTCAGAGATTACACCGGGACAATAGATGGTTCAGCTTACGGAATAATCAAAGATAGTCGTAATTTTATGGATTCCTTTCTGATCCCAAGGACAAAGATACCCAATCTTTATCTGACGGGCCAGAACCTAAACCTGCACGGGATATTAGGTGTTAGCCTGAGTGCACTTATAACCTGTGCGGAGTTTGTCGGACAAGAATATTTGCTAAAAAAGGTACATGATGCTGTTTAAAAGAATACTGAGAATATTCAGGTATATACTGATTGTATTATTAACCCTGATCCTGGTTATATCTGTTTATTTCAGGATTGCAGTTGTTATTGAGCCTCCCAGCCCTGAAAATGTGGGTGTCTTGCAAACCATGGTAGAATATGATACAGCAGGGTTTCTTATGTGTGGGAAC
This sequence comes from Bacteroidota bacterium, assembly GCA_018831055.1. Taxonomy (NCBI): domain Bacteria; kingdom Pseudomonadati; phylum Bacteroidota; species Bacteroidota bacterium. The sequence continues at coordinate 15,648 of JAHJRE010000207.1, read as the reverse complement.
GGCCGTTTGCAGCAAAATTCTTACGGATTATGGGAACTATATGTTGAAGGAGGTCCGTTTGAAATGGGGGTCATAAACGGCAAGCTTACACAATCTTTGATCAGCCGCCAGGAAGAAGCTTTTGTTAACAGGATCTATGAACTGGTTCCATCAAAGTCTTATCTGAATGTGTTGAAGTATTTTATTGCTTTTTTCAACCGTCATATGGATAAATATGTACCGGGGGAATATCAACTTGAAATTTATGGAATATCCTTATCAGCTGATGATGAATACGATTTTATTGGCAGCAAGTATCAACGCATCCTGAATTATCATGGGGCTCATGATATTGGTCATGCTCTTCAAAACATGAACCTGGTAGGCTGTACGGCTTTTGCTTCCTGGGATGGTAAATCGTCCGGCGGGGAGCTTCTTGTTGGAAGAAATTTCGATTTTCATGCAGGGGAAGAGTTCAACCGGGATAAGATCATTGCCTTCGTGAAGCCTGAGAATGGATTCCGCTTTATGTTCATTACCTGGGGAGGGATGATTGGGGTAGTATCAGGAATGAATGAAAAAGGCCTGACCATTACCCTGAATGCTGCCAAATCGGATATCCCGTTCAGCGCTGCAACCCCTGTGTCCATATTGGCAAGAGAAATACTTCAATATGCCGCTACTATTGAAGAAGCATTTGAAATTGCCAAAAAAAGAGAAACGTTCGTCTCGGAAGCGTTTCTGGTTGGTTCGGGCCAGGAGGATATCGCAGGAGTAATAGAAAAGACTCCGGATACCACTGTTCTTTATATACCGGATACAAATTATCTCATCCTGACCAATCATTTCCTGGGGGATAATTTCGCAACGGATTCACTGAATTGTGAAAACATGCGGAATACCTCAACAGTATACCGCTCCCTTCGGGTGGAGGAACTTATGAACGGTTATGATTCCCTGGATGTTGCTTCTGCTGTGGAAATTCTTCGTAACCGTGAGGGTCTTGGTAATACTGACATAGGCAATGGGAATGAGAAAGCGATCAATCAGCTTATAGCCCACCATTCGGTTGTTTTTAAACCCGCACAGGGCAAGGTTTGGGTCTCTGCCGGACCGTATCAGCTTGGAGAATATCTTTGTTATGACCTAAATCATGTCTTTGAGAGATTTCCTGAATCTACAGGTCCGATAATTTTATATGAAGAATCAGGAAATATTGCAAAAGACGGATTTCTCGATTCAGCAGATTGGAAAAGCTTTCAGGAATACAGAAGGATAATTGGATTGGTCAGAAAATCTATTAAGGATAAAAACGATACGGTTTTTAACCTGTCATATATTGTCAGCCTAAATCCATTCTTTTTTGAGGCATATGAAGTTGCAGGCGACAGGAAAAATTTTGAAGGGGATTATCAAGCGGCTCTAAAGTATTACCGCAAAGCACTTGAATGTGAAATCCCAACACGATATACCAGGAATGCAATTGAAGACAAGATTACTGATATACAGGAACAGATACGGTAAGTAAATGGAAGCTATACCCAGAATTGAGCAAATTCCTGAAAAGGAAATTAAGAGATACCAGGAATCCCGGTTACCTGAACTGCTGGAATACCTAAACAACAATTCACCCTTTTATCGTCAATCATTTGAAAATAACAGGATTGAAATTAGTAAAATCCGGCGGCTGGAGGATCTCTCCCTGCTTCCTGTAACTACTAAGGACCATCTTCACCGGCAAAACGATGATTTTATCTGTGTGCCTTCACAGAAGATCATAGATATTGTGACAACATCGGGCACTTTGGGAGATCCGGTGAAGTTTGTCATGACCGATCATGATCTGGACCGCCTGGCATACAATGAATACCTTTCATTTTTGTGTGCAGGGGGAACGCCGAATGATGTTTATCAGCTTATGACAACCATCGACCGAAGGTTTATGGCCGGATTAGCCTATTTTTTGGGAGTTCGCAGGCTCGGAGCAGGAATAGTCAGGGTAGGCAATGGTATGCCTGAATTGCAATGGGATACCATTCTAAGAATGAACCCCAATACCTTAATTGCGGTACCATCATTCATTCTGAAATTGATAGAGTGGGCTGAAGAACAAGGAGTAGATTACCGGTCTTCCTCAATAAGGAAAGCTGTTTGCATTGGTGAGCCATTGAGGAACCCCGATTTCTCCCTTACAACTCTTGCCGGCAAGATCCATGAAAAATGGGATATTGAATTATACAGTACATATGCTTCGACGGAAATGGCAACTGCATTTACCGAATGCAGGCATGGAGCAGGCGGGCATCATCATCCGGAGCTGATCATCGTGGAGTTTCTTGATGATCATGACCAGCCGGTAGGAGATGACGAACCCGGTGAGGTTACCATTACAACCCTTGGCGTTGAAGGCATGCCTTTACTCAGGTTCAGGACCGGGGATGTATGCTATCATTACAATGAACCCTGTGCATGCGGAAGAACAACCATGCGCCTGGGACCCGTCATCGGAAGAAAAAACCAAATGATCAAATTCAAAGGGACAACCTTATACCCACCGGCGCTATACGATATCCTGGATAATATCCGTGAAATTGAACATTACATTGTCGAAGTTTATACAAATGAAATAGGTACCGATGAAATACTTATCAGAATAGGCTGCAACAATGTCACGGAAGGTTTTGAAAAGAAACTGAAAGACCATTTCCGGGCCAGCCTGAGGGTTGCTCCAACGATTTCATTTGAAGACCCCAAAACTATTGAGAAATTAAAATTTCCTGAGGATAAACGTAAAGCGGTGACTTTCATAGATCACCGCAATAAGTGATGATAAATTTGTTATCATCAGGGAAATTCCCTGCTGATTGTTGTAATTTTGCCAATGGAAGTATCCCGGTTTAATAATATAGCGGGTTATCATCAGATTGTTGATCGAATGTAGTTGGTATACAAATAAGTAGTTTATAAAGAGTATTGTGAAACTAAAACTTTATGGTTATGAAAAAGCAATTTATTCTTCTTGCGGTAATCATGATCCTGGTACCGTTGGCCAAAGCCCAGGATGCTTCTATGATTTTTAATTCCAAAGAATGTACCTGGTTCGGACTTGATTTTTCCCAATCCCGGATGATTGGCTCCGAAGGGTTTCAGGATCCTTATCAGATTAAAAATCACTTCTTCGATTCCTGGAATCAGCTTGTTGTCGCCGAAGCTGATAAATACAACATTGGCAGGGCTTTCCTCAAGGATAATGTAAACTATTACCTGGATGCCGTGGAAAAAAGGAACGAATTACCGAATATGGATGACCTTGTGATTAATTCGGAGTATACCATTCCGGAGGAACAAGTCAGCGTCATGATACGGGAATATGACATGGGAGATGTAACCGGCCTTGGTATTGTTTTCATCGTTGAAGCTTTTGACAAGCTTTCTGAAACAGGCCGTTTCTGGGTTACCATGTTCGATGCCGGTACCAAGGAAGTACTTCTTACCCAAAAACTGACGGGTAAGGCAGGTGGTTTTGGGATCCGCAATTACTGGGCAAAATCCTATTATAATGTTTTAAAGGACATTGAGAAGGACCAGTATAAAAAGTGGCGTGCCAAATACGGTGGTAAATAGTTAGATTACGGTACTCTTATCAGCAAACCAAAGTTGAACATTACACCGGACAAATTTAGCTCGGAACTATTGGCATGCCAATTATTGTAGGTGTATACATCACTTTTTCCGCTGAAGTAATCGATGGAAAAGACAAAGCTTGCCTTTTTCCCAACGGTAAGGGTAGGTCCGGCATAAATACCGGTCATGTTTCCCAGATTGACGTCATTGTCGTCTGAGTATTCTCCAGTCCATTTAGGACTCCAGGCCATTACTCCTCCGTGAAATCCAAGTGTAAATACACTGGCAATACGAAATCGTGCAGCAAAATCTCCCATATAAACAGGACCGTTGAATGCACCGCTCCAGAGGAAGCCACCACCACCCGTGAAATCAAGGAAAACCACAGGTGTATTGATGCTGATTCCAGCCAGGGCATTGGGGACAACCGAGGCAAAACCGGAGATTTCGTCTGTTTCTGAATAATAATACCAGCCGCCTCCGGATCCCGATCTGGATACTGAAAATCCATTAATATCCGGACTGATCAGGTAAGAAATGGGTTGAAGGTTGAGGACAAAGCTAACCGGTGACTGCGTCCTTGCTTCCTGGAAAATGATTAGAAGCAAGATGATAATTGGTAAAAGAATTCCTGCTTTTTTCATAATTTTGGTGTTTGTGTTCTTAAGTCAAATATAGAAATATTTTTTATTTAAGAATATAAACCACTTCGGTTAAAGATTATGAATTTGTTAATAGTATGCTCAGGAAAGCTTCTTGAATTCAATTATAATATTATACTGGGTGTTGGGAAGGGTTAATAAGTCTTGCAGGTTGCTTGCTGCAAGTTCCAGGCTTCAAGATACAGGATAACTGGCAGTTGAAGCATGTAACCTGCAACATGTACCTTGATATTCATCTTTCCAAATACTCTTTATTTTTAGTACACTGTAAAACATTAACCACTAATTAACTAAATCATGAAAAGAACATTAATTGTTTTAATTGCAATCCTCTTTTTTGCAGGAATTCAGGTTTCACAAGCACAAAAGCTGAAACTGAAAGAAGGCTCCTTGTCATTTTTAAAGGGTCAGAAAGAGATCAATATTCAATTCGACTACAGTAATATGTCGGTTGGTAAGTTTGAAAATGAGGAAGACTATATCACTAAGAAAAAAGCAGACTATAACGCTGACGAACCCGGCAGGGGAGATCGTTGGGCCAAGGATTGGGTTGATGACCGCGTAAATGTCTATGAACCCCAGTTCCAGGAATTGATGAATAAGTATCTTACGGAAATCGGACTAAAGGTGGTTCATAATGACCAGGCCAAATATACCATGATTTTCCACACTACATTTACGGAACCTGGTTTCAACGTGGGAGTATGGCGTGGTGATGCATACATAGATGCTGAAATACGCATTGTAGAAACAGCCAATCCGGGGAAAGTGCTGGCTTTGATTACTATGGAGGATTCGAGAGGAAGAACGTTCGGGGGTAATGACTACGACACCGGAACAAGAATATCAGAATCCTATGCCAAAGGGGGGAAGGAACTTGCCAAGTTCATGATGAAGCATATGAAATAGTCTGATAATTTATTCACAAGCAGGGATGGTATCCCCGGATAGCGGGAGATGTCATCCCTTTTGTTTTTTTGTTAATTTTGCCGATTATGTCTAACGGATCTGTTTATCAGGAGTTAAAACCCTATACTGACCAGGAGTTCCCCGGTGTTCTGAAAAAGATCATCGCAGATGAGGTTTTTCCTGAACTCATGGCATTTGTTTATCCTGAAATTCCGGTGGAAGATATTCGTAAGAAATTGCTTGGATTTCAGACCATCCAGGAATTTCAGCATAATTTTATGGCTGAGGCCTTTGGACGTATTATTTTAAAAACATCCCGTGGAGTTACGATAAGTGGATTGGAAAACATCCACCCCGACCAATCCTATTTATTTATTGCCAATCACAGAGATATCATATTAGACTCGGCGGTGTTACAGGTTTTGTTTGTCAGGAACGGATTGGACACGACCGAATTCGCGGTTGGCAATAATCTGATGGTTTCCGATTTTGTCGCAGACATCGGGAAAATCAATAAGATGATCATTGTTATTAGGGATGGCTCAAGACGGGAGTTATTGGAATATTCAAAGGATCTTTCGGCTTATATCCGTGAATCCGTTACCACCGGAAGAGATTCGGTTTGGATTGCGCAACGCAATGGTAGGACGAAAAACGGGGATGACCGGACAGACTCCGGATTACTGAAAATGCTTTTTATCAGCGGACCATCTGATTTTGTTTCGAATTTCAGCGAACTAAACCTTATTCCGGTTAGCATATCGTATGAAATAGAGCCTTGTGATATCCTGAAAACGCAGGAAGTGTATCTTCGTTCGATCGGACCTTACGACAAGAAGCCGGGAGAGGATTTAAACAGCATACTTACAGGCCTCAGGCAGCAAAAAGGACGCATACATCTGTCGATCGGAAATCCTTTGGCTTATGAAGATCTCCAGATCAGTCCCTGCTCAACCCTTAACGACAAGATTGCCTGGCTTGGACAGGAAATTGACCGGCAGATACACAAGAACTATCATTTATGGGCATCCAATTACATTGCTTTTGATATTCTTACAGGAAAAAGTAGTCACGGAAAATACTCAAAAGAAGAGATGTCAGCATTTGAAGAGTATTTACATCAAAAACTTGCACTTCTTGATGGTGATCATGAAAAACTGAAAAGGATTTTCCTGGGTGTTTATGCCAACCCGGTAAATAACGCTTTGAAAGTTTCAGGACAGATTCCCGAAAGATCAGATGATTAGTGGGATAACTGCTTTGCGTTCTTCAGGATAATCATCAAAATACTCCTGATACCACTTATGATGGTCTAACGCTCTTGGGATGAGGTTTGCCATGGTCCAGACAGCAAAGGAAAGGCCCGGCAGATTCCACATCAAAATGGCAAATCCAGTCCATTCAAGAATCTCACCAAAAAGATTAGGGCAGGAAATGTATTGAAACAACCTGCCTTCCGGTATTATGTAACCGTTCCCGGGTGACTTTCTCAGGTTGATAAGCACATTATCTGAAGTCCAGTTTATATACAATCCCAGAAAAAACAACAGGAAACCTGTAATAAACCTGGGATCCCAAAGCCAGGATATTTCATAATAACCGGAGAAATTGCCAAGGAAATAGCCGATAATGAAACCATTTACCAGGTTGAAAAATACGGCCATTGCAACAATGACTACAGGCATTTTCTTTTTTCCTGTCCTGAGCCTGAAAGGGAATACCATCACCCGGTTAAAATAATGTAAACCGAATAGAATGATAAATACCCAGGGAACCATTCCTGGGATAATATTTCCTGTGAAAAAAAATATAAAAGGGACAATCAACGCCGGCAGTTCCATTATAAACCAACCGGTTTTATTCCCGATCATAGGGCCCCAGTTACTTTTGGTATGCCGGCCATAAGGGGCAGTGACCTTGAGAAGAAGTAGAAATGTTAACAGTGCCAGGGCTATCCACCCCCAAGTAAGTATATTAAACTGAGAAAGACTAAGCATAGGCATATCATTTGAAGCGCAAAAATAGTGATTTCATAAATACGGGTTAATAATCCGGTAAAAGCCGGCGATGGGTAATAACAATTATTATTACATTTGACACTTTGTTTGACGTACATTTCCTTTATTATGCCAGAGAAGATGAAAAAGTTTGATCCTAAGGAAAACTACAGGATCACCCGGGAACTGATAGGTTACGTACCCCGTAAAAGTGCTACACAGCAAGACTACGACAGGATAGGATTCAAATCGGGTCTCGAAGTCCACCAACAATTGAAAACCAGGGAAAAGCTCTTCTGCCGCTGTCCGGCAGGGAAATACAACCGGAGTGATGATTATGATGCGGAATTGATCCGTCATATGCGTCCCACGCTTAGTGAATTGGGTGAATACGATGGAACTGCCCTTATGGAGTTTAAAACCCGCAAAGAAATAATATACAGGATTAAGAACGATACTGCCTGTACCTACGAAGTGGATGATACACCTCCCTTTCCCATCGACCGGGAAGCGCTCGAGATATCCATAGAGATATCCCTTTTATCGAAGCTGAATATTGTCGGTGAAGTACATATTACCCGTAAGCAATATCTCGACGGGTCTATTCCAACCGGGTTTCAGCGTACTGCCATCATCGGGGTGGAAGGGGAAATTCCTCTGAAGAACAAAAAGATAAGGCTTATCCAGTTAAGCCTTGAAGAAGATTCATGCCGTGAGATATCTGATATAGGTCATGTAAGGATTTATAAGACCGACCGCCTGGGTATGCCACTGATCGAAACCGTCACATATCCTGATTGTACCAATCCGGATGAGGTGAAGGAGGCATGCGATTATATCCGTTTCCTGAATCGTTCAACAGGAAAGGTGCGTACCGGAATTGGTGCAGGCCGGGAAGATGTGAATGTTAGCTGCCGTGGAGGCTCCCGCGTGGAAATCAAAGGAGTTGCCCATACCAGATGGATACCAGAACTTACACACAACGAAAGTTTCAGACAATGGGCATTGCTTCACATAAGGGAAGAATTGAAAAATAGAATCCCAAAGCCTGAAAAGTGGATCATTAGTCATAAAAAATTAAATCCGCTTTCGTTTTCATTCCGTTATGCCCCACTTACAGAAGCAAAAAATCAGCAACACCTTATAGTTGCAGTTAATTTGCCAGGATTCCTTGGTATTTTATCACATTTTACCCAACCGGGTAAAATGTTTGCCGATGAGTTGGCCGATAGGCTAAAGGTGATAGCCTGTCTGGAGAAACCTAACATGACGCATACCGAAGCCATAAAACCTGCTATTTCGGGGAAGGATTGGGAGAAGATTCGGAAGATGTTAAAAGCGTCAGAAGATGACGTCCAATTGGTATTCTGGGGACCGGAAGATGATATCAAAACCGCCCTGGAGACTATTGAAGAACGTTGCAAAATGGCTTTCGAGGGTGTACCCAACGAAACACGGAAATCGTTTGAAGACGGAACTACGATCTTTGAAAGGGTGTTACCGGGAGCCGATCGTATGTATCCGGATACCGATTCAGCTCCTATACCCCTGGAAGAAGAATTGATCGAAAAGATAAGGCACAGGGTACCTTCAGAAGTGATAGACCGTTATCATCAACTCAGGGAATGGGGAGTGCCGGAAGACACCTACACGTATATTTTTAAAAGAAACCATTATCCACTGATACGCAGGATAGTAGATGATCTGGGCGTGAATCCGCGCTTTGTGGGGTCATTTTTCGGACATACTCTCAAGTTTGTAGAAGGGCATTACACACCGGCAACAGAATTTAATTACTGTATCCTCTTTGCCATGTTCAAATATATTCTTGATCATGGACTTGACCCCGAGATTGCCGGCAAGATGTTGCCGGTTGTTTATGAACATCCAAAAATGGATTTTAATTCTGTTCTTACGGTTATTAAGTTTAAAAAGCTAAACCGTGAAGAAATACTGAACCATGTTCCTTTCCTGGAAAAGAAATACCATGAAATTGGCCGCTCACAGGAAGATCAGGATAGGAAAAACTGGATTATGGGCCAGTTGAGAAGTATGGCTTTGGGGAACATATCGTTGAGTGAATTATACAGAACCATCGGAAAGTAACATTATTGAACTAAATAAACCAGGATATCATGAGTGATGATTTTTTCCAGGGATATAAAGGAGATGCACTGGAAGTATTGAAAAAGTACCAGACCCGGGTATGGGGGCAGGCTGAGATTGATACAACACGCGGGCATTTTAATGGCACTATCCTGCCAAGGTCTGAGAATGACGACGACAAACATATTGTTGTAAAGATACCTACAGGATACAATATTGGAGTGGATGTGCGCACTATTACCGGAATGAAGGAAGTTGGTTATAAAAAAGCCAATTACAAGATTCCTGAAAAGGAATTTCCTATAACACCAGGGCTTCCGAGTGTTAAACTATTCGGCACCGGCGGTACCATTGCCTCCAGGCTGGATTATAGGACCGGAGCTGTTATCCCGGCATTTTCTCCTGGGGAATTATATGGGGCTGTCCCGGAGCTTGCCGATATCTGCAATCTGGAAACGGAAAAAGTATTTGCGGTATTCAGCGAAAATATGGGTCCTCAACAGTATGTCAAGCTATCGAAAGCCATTGGAAAAGAGATTGAGAATGGTATTGATGGTATTGTGATAGGCCATGGTACGGATACGCTTCATCACACCGGAGCTGTGTTGACATTTATGGTTCAAAACCCACCTGTACCAATTATTTTAGTAGGTTCCCAGCGTTCATCCGACCGTCCAAGCTCCGATGCAGCTCTCAATCTGATGCACGCCATGTTTGCTGCCGGCCATTCTGATATTGCCGAGGTTATGGTTTGCATGTTCGGGCCGACATCTGATGAATACGGTTTGCTTCATAAAGGCACCAGGGTCAGGAAGATGCATTCCTCCTATCGCTCCACATTTCGTACCATCGGAGATACACCGGTTGCCAGGGTAACCAGGAAGGAGATCCTCCCGATAAAGAAAAATTATAACCCACGGCGTAAAGACCGCAATGTAAAGATACTGCCGTATTTCAGTGATGAAGTAACAATGTTATATTATTACCCGGGTATTAAACCTGATACATTGGATGCACTGGTTGAAGCTGGATACCGGGGCATCATTATCGTGGGAACGGGACTCGGACATGTGAACAAGGAACTCTATCCTGCTATTGAGAGAGCCCACTCCAAAGGTGTTCATATGTACATGACTCTCCAGACGATCTGGGGATATGTCCACATGTTTGTTTATGATACAGGCCGTGACATGATGGCAAAAGGTATTATTCCCACTGGAAATATGCTTCCTGAAGTTGCCTGGGTTAAACTGAGCTGGATTCTTGCCCAAACCGATGACCCCGCGGAAGTAAAAAGAATGATGCTGACCCCGATAAACGATGAAATCACTCCCAGGGAACCCTATAATGGTTATCTTGTTTATCAGGGAGGAGTACCTGAAGTGGAGGAGTTTGTCAGAAAGGTGCATAAATAGCCCCCACTCTTAACTGCGGTTTCTTATAAATATTAGTTGGAGAAGTTTGATAACTTTGCCAAATGATGAAACGTTTTTTACTGATTTGTGCCTTTTCTGTTGTTGCATTATTTTCCTGGTCACAGGAAATTATTCGTGTAATGCATTATAATCTCCTCAATTATGATATAAATACAGGTGGGTGCAATGCAAGCAATAATAATGTCAATGATAAAAATGTATATTTACGCACCATCCTGGAATATGTTAATCCACATATTATAACCGTAAATGAGATTAACTGCAGTGTTCAAACCTACGATAAACTGCTGGATGATTGCCTGGATATTTATAAGCCAGGTCTTTTTGAAAGAGTGGAGAAAACCTGCCCATCCAATATTGCACTTTCCAACATGATTTATTACAGGGAGGATATTCTTTCTTTCCACTCCCAGGAAGTAGTTTCTACCAATGTGCGGGATATTAACCTGATTCGTTTGTACTATGATGCTCCTGACCTCGGAAATACTTTTGACACGGTTTTCCTTACCTGTATCATTGCTCACTTAAAAGCAGGATCCGATTGGGATGATGAACTGGAAAGAGCAGATGAAACCCATCGTCTGATGAATTTTCTGGACCAATCAGGGTATACCGGAAATATGCTTTTTATGGGTGATTTCAATGTTTACGATGGTTCAGAACAGGCGTTTCAGAATGTAGTGAATCCTGATAATACTGCTTTTCGTTTCCATGATCCCATAGACAAAATCGGTGATTGGCATAATAACTCATATTTTAGTCCCATTCATACCCAGTCTACCCACACAGTCCAGAATTGCTTTATATCAGGGGGTATGGACGACAGATTTGATTTTATACTCATTTCCGAAAGCATTAAGAATGTCGAAAACGAGGTTGCCTATGTTGAAGGCAGCTATAGGGCCATTGGTCAGGACGGCCAGCGTTTCAATAAATCCCTTATTGAGAGCCCTGTAAATTCATCTGTCCCCTCTGTTGTACTGGACGCACTTTACAATATGTCAGATCACCTTCCGGTAATGCTTGATCTTGCTATCGGCCAGGGAGCCGGCATCTTCAAAGCACAATCAAGCAATGTTTTCGCAGTCACTAATCCGGTGAGAGATAAAATATCTTTACGATTTTCCTCTCCAATAAGCGAACAGGAACAATTAATCCTTTCCACGGTTACCGGCTCCATTTTGCATATATACTCTCTGGAGCCGGGTCAGGAAAAGGTTGAATTACCTGCAACATCTCTGGATCCTGGATTTTATCTGATTGGAATATACAGTAATAGAAGTCTGAAGGCGGCCCTGAGGATAGTCAAATTATAAAAAAAAAAGGCTGCTATTAGCAGCCTTAACGAATATCGATGTTGAAATCTTAATAACGTCTTTTCTCGAAACGGTTTCCACCGCCACCACCACCACCACGGGGCCTGTCGTTGCCGGCTTCACGCGGTCTGGCTTTTTTTACAACGATCTGACTGTTGTCGTATTCGCATTCATTTAATTCGCTGATGGCTTTCTGGGCTTCATTGTCGTTTTTCATTTCAACGAAACCATACTTTTTTGAATAGCCAGTGACTTTGTCCATAATCACATTGGCTGAAACGACCTCACCGTATTCTTCAAATAAGGTCCGTAAGTCATCACTGGTTGTGGATGAACTTAACTTTGCTACGAAAATGTTCATGTTTACTTGATAAAATGTTAATTTAATTGAGAAAGTTCTTAGGAAAGCAGAATCAATATAGAATGCTGAAAACCTAAAGTGTTTGCAAAGATAAACAGAATCTCAATAATATTACCTAATAGTGTTGTTTTTTTATTGTTTAATTATTTTTTGGAGGTAAATCTTTCGACCATTTCTAAAATTTAACAGGTATATCCCCGATGAAATGTCTTCCGGTAAAATATCAGATAAAGTAATGGGTATATCATAATATCCCGGCTCCAAAATGCCATAGTCCTTCCATCCCAGTATCCTTCCCTCTATATTAAGAATTTCAATAATTACCGGTGTTCTTTCCGTTTGCAGGAATGAGATATTAACCAAATCATGGAATGGATTTGGTTTGATTATTAAATGGCATTCCGGATTATCCTGTAAGCTGACAGGATTGACAATTTTAAGGTAATTGATGGCTGTATCGGAGTTCTCTCCCAAATAAGTTACCAGACTTACTTCATATAGGCCGGGGATCTCAAAAATATGATTAAAGGAAGGAACAATCTGCCAGGATGCTCCATTCAGATACCATTTTAAACTGTCTATTCCCCCATTTGGAAGGGACTCGCTGTGAAACAAGACGGGTGTTCCTGTTTGGGAGGAATCCGGCAAGTGAAATACAGATAAGGGGGCTGTTTCGCAATATAGTTTAATACAAAGATCAAAAGGATAGGCTGTATTGTTGCCTATTGGTGTCCAGGAAGCGCCATCAGGGCTGATCCAGCAAAGGCCAGTCTGGAGGGTTATGGCACTATTGTAATTTGTTTCGTAAATCTCAATGGGAATGGGTTTCTGGGTACCGGGTGATGTGTATTTTATCCTGAGATAATAATCGTTCCCAAGCGTGTCAGTCCTCAGATTGATTGGGAAAGAATAAAACCCTGCAAAATCAAGAGTTCCGGATTCGATGGTACCCAAATGGTCTCCAAGGATGCCTCCATTAAAACTTCTGTAAATGTCGATAATCAGGTTCGAGTTGGCTTCAACCGCATAAGTTCCTATCCTTTTTACCTGAACCGGCAGAAAAGGTGGCGAAAACTGACCTATCGAATAATGAATCAGGGCAAATGCTGTGTTCGAACTGAATCCGGTATTATCGATCCAGCCAAAATCATCATAGAAATACACATAAGCAGAATTGAATTGGGGAAAAGGAATTCTGGCAGGGAATACTGCTGTCTCGGTAAAAATCTGACTGTCGTAATAGGATACATAAAAATACCCATTATTGGCCCAGGATGTTCCGTATGAATCCTTAATTATCCAGGCTCCGGGGCTCAGACCGGGAAACTGGATATTGTCATCCCATCCTGTTACCGTTACACAATGAGGATATCCACCGGTTGTATTATAATAATAGGTATAATTCAAAGAGTTATAGGATGCCATATCGAAAATCATACTTGTTGCAAGAGCGCCGTAATCAAGGATAGCCTGTTTCAGAATGTTTATGTCTTTTGGTAAAAACCTCACATCGGCAGTGAAAGCTACAGGTTGTATGGGAAAAGGATTGTCAGGACATTGTTTGTAACTTAAGGTGTCTCCATATGGATCGAGAATTTCGCTGACCGGCCCCGAATGTTTTCCAAACATTGACGATGACATGTAGAAATTACCCCCCTCACAGGGCAAACGATCGAATTCCTGACAATTGATCAGATTGTCTTCAGATAAATCATATGTCCCATAACCGTTTTTCAGCCAGCTGGATTCAATTGACGACATGGTGGCAAAAGCCCAGCAAGCGCCACAGGAACCCTGGTCTTTCACAGGCGATACCCAACCGTATGTTCGCAGGTCATAAACAGAAGGAAACATCTGATTTGGTTCATTTATCAAGGTTTGTCCGGTAATCTGAAAACAAAGAAGTAATAACGGGATGATAATAATATGCTTATTCATCTTGTAAGGATTAGGTTACAGATATGGTATCTAAAAATACTAAATATTTTTACCAAATGCAAAAAAAAATGGCAACTCAAATCGAGATGCCATCTTTTTTTTCAATGGATAAGTTTATTCTACGATCATCTTTCTGGTTATGCTTTGCTTTCCTGCAGTGACGGTATAAAAATATATACCTGATTCCAATCCGTTGGCATCCAGAGCGAGTTTATGCATGCCTGTTGAAAATTGACCATAGCCGTATTCTCTGACGTTCTGGCCAATAATATTGATAATTTCGACATTAATTTCTGCCGGTTTTTCCAGTGTTACATTAAAATATGCAATCCCATTCACAGGGTTTGGATAATTCTGCGACACACTAAGTGTATTACCATCTATTTCAGGTTCAGATACGTAAAATCCCAGGTCGGCAACATTCAAAACGAAGTTATCTACGTAACGGAATGATACCGGGTCAGAATTATTACTTGGGTTCATTAACTGGCAGGCAAAGGGAATTTCATAGTTATCGCCATAATCAAACACATAATAGGAGGCTGTCCCCATATAAGCCTGCCACATTACGGCAGTGAAAGAGGTGACGTTAAAAACCTGGGAATAACTATGGTTGGCTATATCATGTCCAACACAATAAATATCAGGCGCAGTATTTTCTTCTGCAATCGTAGTATTTATCCAGGAAAAGAACATCTTTGTTCCATCAGGGGTTACGGAGATATAAGGTCTTACGTCTTCATCAAGATCATCGGTTCCTGTAAATGTTCCCCTGAAAGTATAAGGTGTATTCAATGTATCTCCTGTCCAACTGAACATATCGTCATAGGATACAAGATGGGTAAGCGCAATGGAATTTCCTGTACCCGGTAGCCCTTCCCATCCTGTAGCTATAGTCCAGTCATCACTTCCACGTAGCCCAACGACAAAGAAGAGGTGTGGGTTGCCCCAGGCATCAACAGCAATGTCAAAATCAAATGCCGTTGTAAAGTTCAACTCAGTACGATCGGGAATAGGTGGTTCATAAATGTATTCCAGGAATTCGTCAGTGAGGTAATTAAGAATACAGGAAATTCCATCCGGGCCTCCTAACTGAACATTGTAGGGGCCATCCCAGTTTTCACCTCCATCAGTGGTTTTGAAAAGAAGTGGATAATAGGATCCTTCTGCAACATCGTTTTCTCCATTATTGCTTAATACACCAAGATAACCCGTGGTTCCGTCGGGTGCAAAGGCCACTTTTACATTAATGACCCGTGTACCTGTCGGAACCGGGAAAGGAAGCAGTGATTGCCCATAATCAAACAATCCTGTTCCTTC
>JAHJRE010000206.1 GCA_018831055.1 Bacteroidota bacterium | reverse complement strand
TCATTCTTAGTCCCTTCAGATTTCTATAACAGACTATCCGTTTTAGATCAGATCTGCTGTATAATACTAAGCTTTGAGTAAGAAGGAAATGTCGTCGCCGGGGTTATAATCGACCGGTTCATTTCCGAACCTGAAATAGACCAAAGGTCTCGAGCCCTTAAGCTGAATATCTTCCTGATGAATTTCCAGGAGTGTGGCTTCCCTTAATCCTACCACAGGCATATCCTTATTGATGATCATAAACTCATCAAGCCTTTGTTTCCGTGATTCCCCTGCATGACCCTGGATATGTGCATCAATATAATGCGGATTGATCTGAAAAGGAATAATGTTCATGCAACGAAAGCTTTCCGGCTGGATGATGGGCATATCGTTGGTAGTCATAAGCGAAGGACAGGCAACGTTGGAACCGGCACTCCAACCCATGTAAGGCATGCCGGATCTGACTTTATTTGCTATTGCATCCATCAACCTGTATTCATGCAATTTCGCTACCAGATGAAAAGTATTCCCACCACCAACTGCAATTGCTTTTGCCTGGTTAACTGCTTCTACCGGATTGTCATAATGATGAATGGAATGAATGATCAAACCCAATTCACTGAACACATCAGCAACCTTTTTCTCATAGATATCATAGGACTTATTCAGGTTATCCGGATCCATGCCCACGCCTGCATAGGGAATGAACAATATCTCTTTCCCGTCAAAACCCTGCATGAATGCTTTAATATGATTCTTAGGCCATTCAAGATACTTTTCCCCGTAGTTTGTAGAATTGCTGATTAAGAGTAAGTTCATATTTATTGTTATTAAAAAAAATCATTGACCGTGCAAGCACGGTCAATGACTAAAGTTTGGATTATTTGTGCCCAAGAAAGGACTCGAACCTTCACGGGCGTTCGCCCACTACACCCTGAATGTAGCGCGTCTACCAATTCCGCCACTTGGGCCAGAGAAAACCGTCATCCGTCATTATTCATCCTCTGAAAATACAGAATACAGAATACAGAATTGACAATCTATCTGGTGCCCAGGACAAGAATCGAACTTGCACTTCCGATCGGAAACATGGCCCTCAACCATGCGCGTCTACCATTTCCGCCACCTGGGCAAAACGGATTGCAAAATTAGCAAATTTCCAAAACCGCGGAAATATTTTTAATGTTATTTTAATAAACTTTTGGATAATGCAGATTCACAGAATTTCTATTTTTGTCAAAAATAAATCAGCAGCATGGATTTTTCAGCACAGGATCTGGCGTTATTTGAAAAGAAAGGCATCAGCAAGCAGCAGATTGAAAAGCAAATAAGGCAGTTTAATCATGGTTTCCCCTTTATTACCCTTTATGCGCCCGCGATACCCGGTCATGGTATTAAAGTTTACGAAGAAGAAGAGACAGATAAATACATCCGTCTTTTTGAGAATCACGTAAATGGCAAGAAACTGGTTAAATTTGTACCTGCCTCCGGCGCAGCCACACGAATGTTCAAACATCTTTACGAACTCCTGGAATCGGAAAGTGAAGAAAATATGCTCAGAAAGCTGGAAAGTGACCAATCCTTCAATTCAGCCTTCCATTTCCTGAGCAATCTCAGACAATTTGCTTTTCACGAGCATTTATCTGCCATCCTGGAGGAAAACAAACTAAGCGTTGAAGATCTCATTCGGAAAAAAGATTACAAAACCATCCTGCACCACATCCTTTTTGAACATGGAATGAACTATGGCAGTCTGCCGAAGGGTCTTCTCAGGTTTCACCGTTATTCCGATGGTAATCGCATGGCTTTGGAGGAACACATGGTTGAGGGAGCGTTTTACGCCCGTAATGATAATAATAAGGTATACATTCATTTTACTGTTTCTCCGGAACATATGGATGCTTTCCGGGAAACAGCCGACAGGGTAAAGCTCAGGTATGAGAAACAATTTGGAGTAGAATACCATATCGAATTCAGCACTCAAAAGGAATCCACCGACACACTGGCAGTCGACCTAAACAATCAGCCTTTCAGGGACCGTAATGGGGAGATCGTTTTCCGTCCGGGAGGCCACGGAGCGCTGATCGAAAACCTGAATAGTATCCATGCCGATATAATTTTCATCAAGAATATTGACAACATTGTTCCAGACCGATTAAAACAGGAAACCTACCGATATAAAAAATTACTGGCCGGTATTCTTTTGGAAATACAGGAAAAGGTCTTCGATCATCTGAGAAGGATCGACAAAGGGCAGTTTAATGAGCACGATATTGAAGACATCAAAGCCTTTATGGAAAATGAACTCATGATACATTTTCCGGAAGACTTTAACGATCTTGACATCGGAAAACAGTTCACCTACATAGAAAGCAAACTAAACCGCCCCATCCGGGTGTGCGGTATGGTTAAAAACGAAGGAGAGCCGGGAGGTGGTCCTTTCTGGGTGATCAACGACAAAGGGGAAAAAACACTGCAAATCGTTGAAGCCTCTCAGATTGACAGTGCCAACCCCTTACAGATGGATGTTCTGAGAGCCTCAACTCATTTTAATCCCGTTGATCTTGTTTGTGCCACAAATAACTTCGAGGGCAAACACTTCAATCTTAAAAATTATATCGACCCCAATACCGGTTTTATCTCCTATAAATCGAAAGACGGTAAGGAATTAAAAGCCCTGGAACTACCTGGCCTCTGGAATGGAGCCATGGCCGATTGGAATACCATTTTTGTGGAAGTGCCCATTATCACCTTTAACCCCGTTAAAACGATCAACGACCTGCTGAGAGAACAACACGTGTGAGTTATGAGTTATGAGTTATGAGTTATAAGTTATTGATGTGTGCATCAGGATAGATGAACAAATAGTTTCATGCTGCAGGTTACAGGTTACAACCTGTAACTTGTAACTTGCAACTTGCAACATGTAGCATGTAGCCTGCAACCTGACATTAATTATTACTTACTTCCCTCATTCTTTTCTTCCAAACATTAATATAACCTTAACAAATATTTTACATTCAGTTTAAGGGATATATGGAATTTTGCAGCGTAAAATTCCGTGCAATTTCCTATGGCATTATCTGAAAACACCATATTACTTGTAGATGACGAACCGGACATCCTGGAGTTTATCAGTTATAACCTGAAGAAGAATGGATACAGGGTTTATACTGCAACCAATGGTAAAGAAGCCTTGCAAAATGCCAGGGAATTTCTTCCGTCATTAATAATACTGGATGTGATGATGCCGGAGATGGACGGCATAGAGACCTGCGAAGAGATAAGGAAAATCCCTGAACTTAAAAATACCATTATTGCTATTCTGAGCGCCATAGGAGAAGATTATACGCAAATAGCAGGATTCGAAGCCGGTGCCGACGATTTTATCAAAAAACCCATTAAACCCAGTGTCTTAAGCAGCCGGGTCAGCGCTTTACTCAGAAGATCCCAATCGGGAAGCACAGCTAACAGCTCAGTGATCCGATTAAACGATATCATCATCGATAAAGACAAATACCTCGTTATTAAAAACGGAAAAGAAATCATTCTGCCTAAAAAGGAATTTGAACTCCTTTCACTGCTTACCTCCAAGCCCGACAAAGTATTCACCCGTGAAGATATCCTAAGCAAGGTATGGGGAAGTGACGTGGTGGTCGGGGACAGAACCATTGATGTTCATGTAAGAAAGATCCGTGAAAAAATTGGGATTGACAATATCAAAACATACAAGGGTATTGGTTATAGCTATCTTGGGAGTTAAGTGATTGATTAACAATGCATGTATATTAATTTAATGTTAACTCTCAAACATTCAATGTAGCATAACTTAACAAATTATTAACGAAAGGTTAAAATTCAATTATTACATAACTTATTCCTTTGCACCAAAAGATTTACCCCTAATTAAATCAATAACAAAAACATTTAACATCATGAAAAAGAAGAATTTCCAGATTTTAGCCATGCTTATGCTGGCCATTATGGTTACCATTTCAGCTTGTAAGAAAGATGCCGCTAACGATGAAACCCCCGCTCCTGCTCCAACTGAATTTACAGTAGCTCAAAACATTACATCCAACACAACCTGGGCAACAGGAAACACCTACACACTTGCTTCACGCGTTACCGTGACCGCCGGTGCCACACTTACCATTCAGCCCGGTGTTATTATTAAAGGCGAAGCCGGAACCGGTGCTAACGCTACTGCCCTCCTCGTTGCCCGTGGTGGCAAAATCGATGCTCAGGGAACAGCTACCCAACCTATTATTTTCACATCTGTTGCCGACGAGATTAAAGCCGGTGATATTGCCAGCCCGAATCTTGACCCTGACCTGAACGGTCTTTGGGGTGGAGTTATCGTTCTTGGAAACGCTCCTATCTCCGCTGATGCTCCTTCTGTACAGATCGAAGGTATTCCTCCTTCAGACCAGAACGGACTTTATGGTGGCAGCACTCCTACTGACAACTCAGGCGTTATTAAGTATATCTCCATCCGTCACGGTGGCACCAACATTGGTGAAGGTAATGAAATCAACGGTCTGACCCTTGGTGGTGTTGGTTCCGAAACCATTATCGAAAATGTTGAAATCGTTTCCAATCAGGATGACGGTATTGAATGGTTTGGCGGTACTGTTAACGTTACCAACGCCGTTATTTGGAACACCGGTGACGACGCAGTAGATACTGACCAGTCTTGGGCAGGAACTCTTAACAACTTCATCGTGGTTAATCCTGGTGATGAATGCTGCGAACTCGACGGCCCGGAAGGAACTATGGAAGCCGGTCATCTTCTGATTAACGGAACTTTATTTGCAGATGGTGCAGATGGTCTTGTTGATCTCGATGATAACTCCATCGTTGAAATGTCTGCAATCTATTTCTTCGGCCTCGCTGATGGACAGGATTTCGACCTCAAACCTACAGGATTGGTTGCCGCTAATTTCCAGGCTACCATCCCCGCCGGATTTACTAAAGCCGATTTCTTTAAAGATGGTATCGATGCTATCGTCACCGAAGTTGCTGAAGGTGCAAATACCGTTGGTGCTGATGTAACCAAATTCCAGAACTGGTCATGGGCTTCCGTCTCCGGCGCTCTCGACAATTTCTAAGAATCGCGTTTATTAAATAGTATATAAAACACGCAGGTTATCACAACTTGCGTGTTTTATTTGATTAATAAAACCCCTATTTCAAAACATATCAAATACCATGCGTTCAATATTTATAACTTGGCTTTTCTTGCTGGTTGTTGCAGTAAATTCGTTTTCCCAGGATGGGTTTATCAGAGGAACCGTGTTCGATGCCGCCAACGGGGAATCACTACCCGGTGTTTCCGTGGTCATTGAAGGAACAACCATCGGTACCATCACCGACCTCGACGGTAAATTCAACATTAAAGTGGCTCCTGGCAACTGCAATTTATCCATTTCCTATATTTCCTACCAGGCCTATACGATAAAAGACATTTTGGTAAAATCAGGAGAGGTTACCGTTGTTAATGATATCGGCCTCCAGGAAGTTACCTTCGAGCTTTCTGAAGTCGTTATTGCTGCTCAGGCCGTTAGAAATAATGAGAATGCCCTCCTTACCATTAAAAGGAAATCCGCAAATGTCGTGGACGGTATTTCCGCCGCAGGATTCCGCAAAATGGGAGACTCCGACGCCGCCTCATCCATGAAACGTGTCCCTGGAATATCGGTAGAAGGAGGAAAATATGTTTACGTTAGAGGCCTCGGCGACCGCTATACCAAAACCGTCCTTAATGAAATCGATATCCCTGGTCTGGACCCCGACAGGAACACTTTACAAATGGACCTGTTTCCAACCAATGTTATAGATAACATCATTGTTCATAAATCTTTCAATGCAAAACTACCCGCCGACTTCACCGGTGGTATTATCGATATTGAAACGAAAGATTTTCCGGAAGAAAAAAAAGGTAATGTTTCATTAAACCTTGGTTATAATCCTTCCATGCACTTCAACAGCAATTATCTGACCTACGAAGGTGGCAAAACCGATTTCCTGGGTTTCGATGATGGGACACGCGCAATTCCCGCAACCAGCAATATTCCCTTCTTTTCCGAAGCCGTTGGTAACCCTGATGGACCGAAAGGGCAACGCTACCGCGAGATCCTCAATGATTTCAACCCGCATATGGCAGCCTATAAAGAAAAGAGTTTCATGGACTGGGGATTTGGATTTTCTTTTGGAAACCAAAAACCAGGCAAAAGATTTACTTTCGGATATAATCTTGCCCTTTCGTACAAAAACGAAACTGAATATTATAAAGATGCCGAATTCGGAAGATACGGCCTTTCCGGAGATAAGAGCGTTTATGAAATGGAAATCCGTGAATTTCAAAAAGGTGATTACGGCGTAAGCAATATCCTTTGGAGCGGACTTGCCGGCTTAGCCATTAAAACCAAAAACTCTAAATATCGCCTGAACCTGCTGCACCTTCAAAACGGGGAATCCAAAGCCGGTATTTTCGATTACCGTGGTTCCGACCAGGGTTCCAATTTCTATGGTTTCCAGCATAACCTCGATTATAGTGAAAGATCTTTAACCAACCTATTGCTCGATGGGAAACATGCTTTTCCCGAAAAAAGATGGGAAGTGGAGTGGAAACTGTCCCCTACCCTATCAAAAATACAGGATCCTGATATCCGTTTTACACGCTATGAGGATAGAGATGGAAAATGGTCTATAGGAACCGAGGTAGGGTTTCCCGAAAGACTTTGGCGTGACCTGGAAGAGTTCAATATGGCCGGTATCGCCCATATAACCAAAAACTTTGATATCATGGGCCAGGGAGCTAAAGTTGAATTTGGTGGTGCGTATACCTATAAACAACGAGAATTCGAGGTTCGTACCTTTGCTCTCAATATTCGGGATATCCCCTTAACCGGAAATCCGGATGAGTTATTCTTCGATTATAATATCTGGCCGTATTTCGATGGAACAACAAGTTATGTCACACGGGGTACAACCTTTGATGCCAACTTTGTTCCGACCAACCCAAATAAATTCAACTCCAGTGTCAATAATATTGCCGGTTATGTTTCTTTCGAAGCTTCACTATTCACTAAACTCCGTGCCATTCTAGGTGTTAGGTTTGAAAACTATGTCCAGCGTTATACCGGTCAGAATCAGTTGGGAAACATTGTGCTAAACGATGATGTAGTACTCGACAATATTGATTTCTTCCCGGCAATCAACCTTATTTACAACCTCACGGAAAAACAAAACCTCCGCGCAGGATATTCAAAAACAATTGCCAGACCTTCATTTAAAGAATTGTCATACGCCGAAATTTACGACCCTGTTAGCGGCAGAACCTTTATTGGAGGTCTTTTTCGCGATGCCGATGATGTAAGGGGTTTAGAGTATTGGGATGGGAATCTGACCAGTACCAATATACACAACTATGATCTGCGATGGGAATTGTTTTTTGAGAATGGCCAGATGTTTTCTCTGAGCGCGTTTTACAAACAATTCATCAGGCCCATTGAGATCGTTCAATATGCAACCCTGGTTGGTTCATTTCAACCCAGAAACGTTGGCGACGGCCAGGTTTACGGAGCCGAAGCAGAAATGAGACTAAGCCTTGGCAATATTGCTAAAACGTTAGAAAATTTCAGTATTCTTTTCAATTTCACCTATACGCATTCCAGCATTAAACTCAGCTCAACGGAATACAATTCCCGGGTTGAAAATGCCCGCACGGGTGAAAATATCGATAAATACCGGGTTATGGCAGGACAAGCCCCATATATTGTTAATGGCGGATTATCCTATAACGGCGGTGAAAATGGATTCTGGAACGGATTTGAGGCAGGCCTGTATTACAACGTCCAGGGACAAACCCTCCAGTACGTGGGTATTGTCGACCGGCCGGATATCTACACCGTTCCTTTCCATAGCTTAAACTTCAATTCATCAAAAAAATTCGGCAAGGACAACAGGATGCAGATCGGATTAAAAATCGATAATATCCTGAACGACGACAAAGAATTGATTTCAAAGTCGTACAAAGCCGAGGATCAACCCTTTACAAAACTATCACCCGGTACGGCTTTTAAAATCAGCTTCTCGTATTCATTCTTTTAAAATCAGCCCGGGTTAGCAAATAAATTATAATGCAGAATTCCACAAGTATCCTGCATTTTTCTTAACTTGCAATCATATAACACGTTTAGGATATGAAAAAAATAACAGCCATAGTTTTAGTTTTATCATTGCTTTCAGTTGCCTGCGAACGAAGAATCCGTTACGAGCAATTTGAGCCTGAAAAACTATTCTCCTTGCAGGAACTATATCAGTTAAAAACATACCGTTCATTGGAAGAGGCTTTGGAGTCACCCGATTCGGTTTATAAACTTCTCATTTTTAATCAGAACCTTGAGTCTGTCCCTCCCAAATTATTCAAGTTCCGCTATCTCAATGTATTGGAATTAACCAGGAACGATCTCACATCTCTACCTCAATATATTGGTGACATGCTTTACCTTCAGGATCTGTACCTCGGATTTAACAACTTCAGCAAGGTTCCGGACGTAATTTACCGCTTACCAAATCTGAAACGGCTTATTATCGAAAACAATAAGCTTTCAGTTATACCTACCGAACTGATGGAAATGCAAAGCCTCGAGGAATTACATCTGAGCCACAACAATCTCAGGGAGATTCCTGAAAGATTATACGGAATGAGGAATTTAAAAGTATTAAAAATTGATAATAACCAAATTTCTGAAATCAGCCCAGGCATTGCAGATCTCAAGAACCTCGAAATATTGTATATCTCTTACAATCAAATCAAATCCTTACCTTATGAGATAACAGATCTACAAAAACTGAGATCCATATATCTCAGAGGAAATGAAATACCCAGGGAAATGATTGATAGTCTTAGGGTATTAATGCCCAAAACGAAGATCTTACTAGACTGATCAGGGTGCAAGCCTTGCTCTGGTCCAGGCCTTCCCGGCCTTTCGATAACATATACGGTCGTGAAGACGGTTTTCCCGTCCCTGCCAAAACTCGTAATAATCAGGAATTAACTGATAACCACCCCAAAATTGAGGCCTTTTTTCTTTCAGGACATCCTTTTGTGTCATGAATTCATCGAATCGATTTTCCAGGAAGCTTCTGTCAGGGATTTCCATACTCTGAGGTGAAATTATTGCCCCCACCCTGCTAGCACCAGGTCTTTCCAGGAAATATTCATCGGATACCTCCGGCTTGGTTTTTTGAATAAAACCCTCAATCCGGATCTGCCGATCCAGTTCCTTCCAGAAAAAAAGCAGGCTTGCGGCGGAGTTATTTTCTATTTCACCGGCTTTTCGGCTGCTATAATTGGTAAAAAATACCGGGCTACCATCCTGATAATCTTTCATCAAAACAATACGGCTCGATGGTCTTCCCTCAGAAGAAACTGTACTAAGCGCCATGGCATTGGCCTCCGGAATTCCTTTACCAATAGCTTCTTTTAACCACTGACCGAATAACGTTTGCGGATTATCCGGCAAACCGGATTCTTCCAGGATGCCTGAAAGATACTCGTTTCTAAGGCCCTGTATTGTTTTCCTGTCCATTGTTTATTTTCAATTGTGCGGGCATGCTTTCCGAAAAATATTAACTTAGCATAACGGATAATCATAAATCCCACCGTTCTATGATCCATAAACAATTAATCTCCGCGTTGGTTGTCGAATCTCCTGTACAGGGAGAATGGGCTCTTTATGATAAAGTCTGCCGTGTAACGGAAAAGGTCAGCAAGGCATCGGGGTATAATGAGGCTATAAAAATTTATGAGAAGGAACAGCCCGACTTGATTATAACAGACATAAAATTGCCCGATGCAGATGGCTTTGAATTGATTCACAAGATTCGTGAAAAGAATAAGTTTGCCCGTATTATAATCGCCTCGGTGTTCGTGGAGTCACGATATTTTCTTCAAGCCATAGAATATGGAGTCAAAGGGTTTCTTATCAAACCGGTCAGTGAAGAAAAGTTGCAAAAGATTTTGCAGCACATATCCTGTGAAATTCAGCTTGAACGGCGTGCATCAGAACAGGAAGCCCGCAGGAAGAGGATAGAAAAAGCTCTGAAACATAGTGAAGAGATTATGAGGGCTGTGAGTTACGCCGCCGAACAATTTCTGAAATTCAATTATGGAAAGCAGAGTATAAAAAATGTTTTGAAACGCCTTGGTTCCGCTACCCGTGTAAGCCGGGTATACATTTTCGAAAACCAGGTCAATGAAGATGGAAAGACATTCACGAGCCAGCAATACGAATGGGTATCAGAGCATATTGAGCCACAGATAGACAATCCTGCCTTGCAGAATGTTTCTTTTGAAGAGGATGGGTTCCGGCGATGGTACAAGGTATTGGGCAGGGGAAAACCCATTTATGGCCATATAGAAGATTTTCCTGACTCGGAACAAAATGTCTTGCAGGCTCAAAAGATCATCAGCCTTATTGTAGTCCCCATATTTGTTTATAATAACTGGTGGGGATTTATCGGTTTTGATCAGTGCATGGAGAAAAGGGAATGGACAGAAGCTGAGGTCAGTGCCCTGATGGCTGCCGCGGATATCATGGGGGCCGCCATTCATAGAAAAAAAGTTGAGGTGGAGCTTCTACGGCTGAATAACGAACTGGAAAACAGGATAAATCAGCGAACAAAAGCGCTCCAGTCCGAAATCCAGGAAAGAGCTCAGATGGAAATGATGCTCAGGGAAAGTGAAGAGAAGTACAGGCAAATCTTTGAAAATGCCAACGACGGCATACTCCTTTCGGTCAACGGCATGGTGAAGTTTATCAACCCCAAGCTTTATGAAATGACCGGTTACCTTCCCAAAGAGTCTATTGGAAAACCTTTCGTTGACTTTCTTCATCCCGACTACCGGGAAATGGTGCTTGACAACCATATCCGCCGACTCAAAGGAGAAAAAGTCGAAGAGAGATACGACATTCAGTTCCTGGATAAAGAGGGTGATGCTAAATGGTTTGAATTAAAATCAAATCTTATTACCTGGGAAGGAGACCCTGCCGTTCTTTCTTTCCTTACCGATATAACAGAACGAAAGAAAACTGCCGAAGCTCTCAAAGAACTGAACAGAAACCTTGAAAACAGGGTAAAGGAAGAACTGGAAAAAATTAAAACACAACAACAACTTCTGATTCAAAAATCCAAACTGGAATCTCTCGGAGAACTGGCCGCAGGGATGGCTCACGAAATAAACCAGCCACTGGGAAGCATTTCCATGGGACTCGACAATATCCTGGATAAACTTTCCAAGGATGAACTTTCCAAAGAATATGTAGAGCGTAAATTTGACTCATTATTCCAGGATATTGCCAGAATTAGAAATATTATCGAACATATCAGGATATTCTCACGCGACCAGCAGGCGGAAAAAATTGAAAAGATATCCATTAACGATGTTATTATTAATGCACTTTCTCTTATAACCAATCAATACCGGAACCATAAAATTTCTCTGTCGCTCCAGCTCGCTGACAATGATTGCTATGCTGAAGGAAACATGTATAAGCTCGAGCAAGTTATTCTGAATCTCCTTTCAAATGCCAAACATGCCATAGATGAAAAAGCTGAAAAGCTAAACGACCTTGATTACCAGAAAAAAATACTCATTAAGTCTTTAAAAAAGAACAGCAGGATCATAATAACCATAGAGGATAACGGAACAGGAATCCCTGAAAAAATCATAGGAAATATCTTCGATCCCTTTTTTACAACCAAAAAAGCCGAAATGGGGACAGGGCTTGGATTATCCATTATCTATGGGATTATTAAGGAGATGAAAGGGGAAATCTATCCCGAGAGTAAAGAAAATGAATTTACTCGCATGATTGTCGATATACCGGAATATAAGGGTAAAAAGTAATATGAAAGATCTTAGTATTTTAATCCTGGATGATGAAGAAAGGGTGAGAAACGAAATCGAGGAGTTTCTGCTGGAACGGTCTTATAATGTATTAAAGGCAGAAGTTCCTTCGGAGGCTTACCGGATCCTGAACGAAAAGGAAATCGATATTTTGATCCTGGATATCAAACTGCCGGAAATGGATGGTCTTCAATTCCTGGGGAAAATAAAACAGCAGTTCAACGATTTGGAAGTGATCATGATCTCCGGTCATGGGGACATGAATACTGTTATTGAAGCAATGCGGCTTGGAGCTGCAGATTATTTTCCCAAACCATTTCGCCTGGTCGACATTAATAACGCCATCGAGCGCACAAGACGGTTTGTCGACATGGCGAATAAACTTAAAAAAGTTGAAAAACAATACTCACTGTTATCAAAGGAACTCCAGTCGAATATCGGGCACCAGCTGATCGGACGAACGCCCGCGATGCGTGATATCGTAGGCATTATGTCGAAAGTAGCGTCCGCTGATCATACTACAGTGTTGATAACAGGGGAAAGTGGAACGGGCAAAGAGCTTGTAGCCAGAGGAATACATTTCATGAGCAAGAGAAGAAATGAGTATTTTTTTACGGTAAATTGTTCAGCCATTCCGGAAACTCTTTTCGAAAGTGAATTCTTCGGTCATAAAAAAGGATCATTCACGGGTGCCGACGATGATCGGAGCGGATGGTTCGAAATCGCAAACAATGGAACTTTATTCCTGGATGAGATTGGTGATATGCCTATGAATCAGCAGGCTAAGTTATTGAGGATCCTGGATGAAAAAAAGGTTAAGAAAGTAGGTTCGCATAAAGAAATATCCGTAGATGTCAGAGTGATTGCAGCTTCAAATAAAGATCTCCTTAAACTGGTCAGGGAAAACCGGTTCCGCCTGGACCTGTATCACCGCCTTAGTTCATTCCTTATCCATATTCCCCCTTTAAAAGAACGCAAAGAGGATATTCCTTTGCTGCTTAACCATTTCCTCGGCATGTTCAATGATAAGCTTGGGAAAAATATTCAATCCATTGATGCCAACATACCTCATAATCTGAAAAGTTATGCTTTTCCGGGAAATGTGAGGGAATTGAAAAATCTGGTGGAGAGGGCACTGATCCTTAGCGAGGGGAACGAGCTTAGCTGGGCTGACTTTGAAAACCTCTTACCCGATCTGGCCATGAAGAAACAGGAAGCTGAAAAGCCGGCAACCGCAGAGGAAATGGATCTTGAACAAGCCGAAAAAGAATTGATCCTGAGAGCCCTGAAAAAATCCGGTTACAATAAAGCAAAGGCGGCTGCATTGCTTAATATTACCTGGCAATCACTGAACCGGAGGATGAAAAAATTCGGGATATAAAAAAAAGCGCAGGGGTTTCCTGCGCTTTTTTTTGTATCCTTATATATTTATTTTACTTTTTCCACAATGGCTTTAAACGCTTCAGGATTATTCATGGCCAGGTCGGCAAGTACCTTCCTGCTGATTTGAATATCGTTTTTATGAAGCTTCCCCATGAAAACGGAATATGACATGTCAAATTCCCTTACGGCTGCATTGATACGCTGTATCCACAAAGCCCTGAAGTTCCTCTTCTTGGTCCTTCTGTCTCTGTATGCATATTGTAAACCTCTTTCATCGGCGTTTTTCGCGACAGTCCAGACATTCTTCCTGCTGCCGAACTGTCCTTTAACCCTGTTAAGGACTTTTTTCCTGCGTTGCCTTGAGGCAACTGAATTTACTGATCTTGGCATTTTTCTTTCATTTTATTACTTAAGCGGATTGCAAAACAATCACTTTACGGCTTATAGTAAGTTACACATTCATTTTATTTAAGGATCATCTCACGTACTCTTGCTTCATCCGTAGGATCAACGATAGCCTTGTAAGTCAGGTTTCTCTTCTGCTTCTTGGTTTTCTTCGTCAGGATGTGGCTTTTGTACGCATGCTTCCTTTTGATCTTTCCGGTGCCGGTTAGCGAAAACCGTTTTTTTGCTCCGGATTTTGTTTTCATTTTAGGCATTATAGTGATTATTAAGATGTTATTTATTCATTTCTATTTTTTCGGGGCGATGATCATGATCATTCGTTTTCCTTCCAATTGCGGCAATCTTTCCACCTTCCCGTATTCTTCCAACTCCTGTGCAAATTTCAGCAGTACAAATTCTCCTTTTTCTTTGTAAATGATGGTTCGGCCTTTAAAAAACACGTCCACCTTTACTTTAGCTCCTTCCTGCAAAAATTTGATGGCATGCTTCAGCTTGAAATTAAAATCATGGTCATCAATATTCGGACCCAGTCGGATCTCTTTTATGACAATTTTAGCAGTTTTCGCCTTGATTTCTTTTTGTTTTTTCTTTTTTTCGTAAAGAAACTTTTTATAATCAACCACTCTGCATACCGGTGGATTAGCTGTCGGGGAAATCTCCACAAGATCAAGCCCCTGTTCAAAAGCCAGATTCAGGGCATCCTTAATGTTATAGATCCCGGTTTCAATATTCTCACCAACTACCCTGACAACCGGGGCTTTAATATACTGATTGATCCTGTGTTGATCGTCCGGCTTGCGAAAACCCTTTCTAAAATCGCCTGAGTTTTCCCTTCTGAATTGTGCTGCTATAATTAATCCTCCTAAATTTTGTTAATACTTTGCCTTATTCAATGGCATCCCTGATCTCGTTATTCACCATCTCTGCAAAATCATTTATACTGAATGAGCCCAGGTCTCCCTGTCCCTGTTTACGAACAGAAACCGTTCCGTCATTCTCTTCCTTTTCCCCGACAATCAGCATATATGGGATTTTCTGCATCTCTGCATCGCGGATTTTCCGGCCTGTTTTTTCACTGCGCTCGTCAACGAGGGCGCGAATTTCGTAATTATTTAGCAAATTTAAAACTTTTTTTGCATAAATATGATACTTCTCACTGATAGGCAGAATGATGGCCTGATCCGGCGTTAACCAAAGAGGAAACCTACCCGCACAATGCTCGAGCAACACAGCCACAAAACGCTCCATCGACCCAAAAGGCGCCCGGTGTATCATAATCGGACGGTGTTTTTCGTTGTCGGCTCCCGTATATTCCAGATCAAATCGTTCCGGTAAATTATAATCAACTTGTATGGTACCTAATTGCCACTGCCTTCCCAAAGCATCTTTAACCATAAAATCCATTTTAGGCCCATAAAAAGCGGCTTCCCCCAATTCAACAACAGCTTTCAGCCCGCGCTCTTCAGCAACTTCAAGGATAACCTTTTCTGCCTTTTCCCAGTTCTCATCCGATCCGATATATTTTTCCCGGTTGTTCGGATCTCTCAACGAAATCTGTGTGGTGAATTCATTAAAATCCAAGGCTTTAAAAATGGTCATTACAATGTCCATCACTCCTTTGAATTCGTCTTTCAGCTGATCAGGCATGCAAAAAATGTGGGCGTCGTCCTGGGTAAATCCCCGCACACGCGTGAGACCATGTAATTCGCCGCTTTGTTCATAGCGGTAAACAGTGCCAAATTCCGCAAATCTCAAGGGCAGATCCCGGTAAGAGCGGGGCCTTGCTTTGTATATTTCGCAGTGATGAGGACAGTTCATGGGTTTCAGGAAAAACTCCTCCCCTTCGATCGGTGTTTTGATCGGGCGGAAACTGTCTTCGGCATATTTCTGATAATGTCCCGAGGTCTTGTAAAGCTCCGATTTTCCAATGTGAGGACTGATAACCTGCTGATACCCTGCTTTTTTCTGGATTTTCTTCAGAAATGTTTCCAGTCTTTCACGTAAATCGGCTCCTTTGGGTAACCATAAAGGCAATCCGGAACCAACAGCATCGGAAAAGGCAAAAATATCCAGTTCCTTGCCCAGTTTACGATGATCCCTCTTTTTTGCTTCTTCCAGCATCACGAGGTATTCGCTCAATTCCTTTTGCTTCGGAAAAGTGATCCCATAGATGCGGGTCAGCATCTTTCTCTTTTCGTCTCCTCTCCAGTAAGCCCCCGCAATATTCAAAAGCTTAACAGCCTTGATCTGAGCTGTATCCGGCAGATGTGGGCCACGGCAAAGATCCGTAAATGTTCCTGACTCATAAAAGGTAATCTCGCCATCCTGCAACTCGGAAATCAGCTCCAGCTTGTATTCATCACCTTTTTTACCAAAGTATTCAAGGGCATCTTTTTTGGATACCTCCCGGCGCCTAAATGTCTGCTTTTCACGGGCAAGTTCCAGCATCCTGTCTTCAATGGCCTTTAGGTCGGCTTCCCCAAGCTGACGTTCACCCAGATCCACATCGTAATAGAAACCATTTTCAATATCCGGACCAATCCCAAATTTCGCTCCGGGGTAAAGCTGCTCAATAGCTTCCGCCATCAGATGTGCCGATGAATGCCACATGGTCGCTTTACCTTCCTTGTCATTCCAGGTGAGAAGCTTTACAGCAGAGTCTGCCATGATGGGGCGGTTAGCATCCCATACCTCATTATTTACTTTAGAGGAAAGGACATTACGTGCCAGACCTTCGCTGATATCCATCGCGATATCCATGGCTGTAACGCCTTTATTAAATTGCCTTACAGTATTATCGGGTAATGATATATTGATCATATTAATATTTTCTTTCAAAAATTGGGTGCAAAGATATGGATTTCCGGCTTGCCGACAAAATCAAAGTTTATTCAGCCAGTCCCCTAACAAATCAATAGCCTCCGCCATGTTACCACAATGTTGCATCAGAAACTGCTTATCCAGGCTCTGTTCTCCGTATTCATTCATAGAAGCGTATAGAGCTTCCCTCCCATTAAAATCCACATAGGCAAATCGTGCCGTGAGTTCTTCGGGTTGCCGCCCGAAATCGCTACCAGGCAGCATAGCTATCCCTGTTTCTTCCAGCAATGAATTGCAAAACTCAACAGATGTATAGATTCCTTTTCTTTCCAGCTTTTCACGGTAAAAATCAAAATCAGGAAAAAAGTAAAATGCACCCTTTGGAGTAGGATAGGTCACATGCATCTCATCAAGCTTTTCACTAATGCATTTTGCCAGGAAACGTAAAACCTTCCGGCTATGCATGAGATAATGGTCTATTTCAGGACCGCCCCGAAAAGCTTCTACGGCAGCATATTGAATGGGGGCCGAAGTAGCTGTGAATGTTTCACTGGCAACGGTAGCCATGGCATCCCGTAACCAATGAAGATTGGATGGAAATGAAAAGGTCCCCAGCCTCCATCCTCCTGCCCCGCACCATTTGCTCAAACCACTGCTTACAATGGTTCCTTCAGGATAAAAGCGTGCAATGGAAATATGCTGCCCCTGATGATGTATCATACCGTAAATCTCATCAGAGATAAGCACCACCCGATATTCACGGGCTACTTTGGCAAGTAATTTTAGTCTTTCCAATGGGTAAGTGCTCCCCGTCGGATTGGATGGGTAATTCAGTATCACTATCCTGGGCCGGTCGGGATCCGTCCGGCAGATCATTTCCAGCTTTTCCGGACTTAAGCGATAGTCATTTTCCTTATTCGTGGGGACCCAATGCACATTGCGGCCTATGATCCTGGCTTGTGGAGAATAAGAGACCCAACTCGGTGTGGGAATGATAAGATCACCGTAATACACGAGCTGCATAATAAATATTAGCTCCTTGGATCCCGGACCAACCATCACATCTTCCGGAAAGGTGTGAAACTTATGTACTCTATGATTGTATTCCGCCACCGACTCACGTAATGCTTTCAAACCCCTGACCGGAAGATAATCCTTCTGATGCGCATTCCTCCTGAGCGCTTCCACCACTGTTTCCGGAACAGGGAAAGGAGACTGGCCTAGCCCTAATTTATAAATCTTCCTTCCACGTGCAATCAGTTCATTACATTTCTCATTGATAGCCAAAGTGGCAGAAGTCGGTAACCCCCTGACATTTAAATTCAAATTGACATAGGGTTTGTTGATTCTTACTCTGGACATGATAGATTATTTGATTCCTGATATAATATACTGTAAAATAGGATCAAGAGTTTCAGGATTCTTAAAAGACAATGTCTGATACTTTGGCCCCCTCATTATGCCACGATCAATCATCTCCTTTATAACATCCACATACGGAAGCGAGACCTTTCCGATAAGCAATGGGCTTAAATCATTGTCTGCCAATTGATAGCGAAACAGATCACGGAACCCCTTCAGATAAAGATAATCCTTCGTAAACCCTCCCCCTCTGAATATTCGTGATGTCAGATAAAAAGCATGATCATGTTCAAGCTTATATTCTTCCGTGACCAACCTGAAAACTTTGGAAAACGAATACCCTTTTACCATAAATTTCGTTGCTTTCACCCTGATCGCCAATTCTTTCATTCTCCTCAGGTCAATGTTTCCTGAAAAATATTCGCTAAGAATAGCCAGTCCTTCC
Source organism: Bacteroidota bacterium (assembly GCA_018831055.1). NCBI lineage: Bacteria > Pseudomonadati > Bacteroidota > Bacteroidota bacterium. The sequence continues at coordinate 20,836 of JAHJRE010000206.1, read as the reverse complement.
TGAGTTAGATCATTTAGTGGAAATCCAATATTTAATATCCTTAAAGGTTGTTCAAGTGAATTCATAGTTGTGAGCATATGAACTCCAATTTCATGATGAAAAAGTGCTTCAAGGGTTTGCCGTGAAAACAAAGCATCTTTTTTAATTATCAGCAGTTGCTTATGATTTATTACAATTGCTCTGGCTATGATTTTCGAGGATAATTCTATTTTGCACTGAAAACCGTATGCCTTCATTTTCTCTCTGAAAAACTCAGCCGCTTCAGAAGAATTAAATACTAAATCCCCCTCATCTTCATTTGATGAAAAATTGGGTAAAGCCAAAACATATTCAGCATTCTCAATATCTGTATGGTCCGGTTCCCCATAATAGCGAAGAGTATTATAGAGGAACCTTTCGGTGCCGATAGAATTGATGATATCAACTTTATCGGCATACGAATTGATTACATCCTTGTAAAGCTTTTGCAGGCTCACATCCTGAATACGATCAACAGGAAGTTCATAAAGCTTTCTTCTGAAGGAAAACGGGTCCACTGCCAGTTGTGAATACCGGAATGAAGGTTCATAACGGTAGCCAGATTTGAAGAACTTTTTCTTTTCCTGTTCTATATTGACAGGATTTACAAAATTCAATATTTCAAAATTTTTCACCAGACGAAATAATTCCTGATCTAAGGTTTTCAACTCCGGCCGGATTTCATCGGATAACAGCTTTCCCGGAGAAATACTTTTCAACTTTGTGTTATTTCTGATATAATAGCTTACATTATTGATTATAGCAGTTTTCAAGCCGTTCTTCAATGCTTCCATGACCATCGGAAAAACTTCACCACTGGCTTCATCCATGTAAACTTTCTTTATTTCCGTCGCAAAGACAAGGGCATCCGGAAAACTCTTCGTAACATATTTTAAGAAATAACCATTTCCTTTGAATAGGGTATTTTCTCCGACAGAAGTTTCAAGATTCGGCAATTCTATCCTGGAAAGTTCAGTAAGCCAGTTTCTTATGCTTCCAGAGAAACGTTTTCTATTGATACTCCCCGTGCCCAGATTAAAAACCGGATATTCTTCATTATATCGCTGGTAATTATAAGAATGAATATCATAGATCAAGGCATTTCCATATCGATTTTTCATCAGAGCCAAGAGAGCATCTACCAAACGGAAAAAAAAACGGTGTTTATTGAGCGATATTTCCCGCTCTTCATCCGAAACAGGAGACCTCCATACTGTCTTTCCCCAGGCCACATCATAAATACACCCGGCTTCATCCCTGTTCAGATCATACTCATATCTCGAATCCTGAGCAATAACCACCATCGGGAAGGAGGATATAAGATCACCGGTCAAAGGGTCTTCTTCATATTTCCGTTCATGATCATTCAGAGCGATCAAGCGACGCAGTGAGGGACGCAACTGATGTCCGTGATGAATAGCAAAACACGCATAAGGTTCAATTTTCTCCAGCTTAATGTATAATGACCTATCGGGTGTATAAGCCTCAAAGCATTGCCCAATCTCAATATTTCTAAGGATTTCCTCCCTTGACAGAACTGGATCAGTCATTAAACACTGTTTTACGAAGTTCACTTTTCCTGCTGGCTACCATGAATTTCTCACGTGCGACACCTTCAACAAAATCAAGCACTAATTGCTGAATTTTTACCTTATTAAGCCGGTTTATACGGGTAATTCCTCCCGGGCTGCAAACATTAACTTCTATAAGTTTTCCACTAATCACATCCAGTCCGACAAAATACAGGCCATCCGCGACAAGTTTTGGACCTATTTTCTTGCACAGCAGCTTTTCTTTCCTGGTAAGAGTATGTTTGGCAACGCTGCCACCTGCATGAACATTAGAACGTACATCGTCATTTGATGGGATCCTTCTCATGGCCCCAATAGGTTCTCCATTGAGCATTAGGATTCTGACATCACCATTTTCAGCTCCCTCAACATATTCCTGGAGTATTACGTAATTTGATGGCCTCTCATTCCCTCCAATATAAAAGTCAAGTAAAGAATTGATATTCTGCATGGCATTCTTTTCAATAACAATAACGCCGCTCCCACCAAATCCATTCAATGGCTTTAATATCATTCTTTGATTTGGCGATTCTGAAATAATCCGTTTAAGATACTCTTTATTTTTCGAAACATACGTTCCTGGAATGATCTCATTGTCGGGATCATGAAAAACAGCCGTGTATAGCTTATTATTTGCTTCGCGTAACCCTTCGATATTGTTAACGATAAAGGTATCATTTTTAACTGAATCGAGAAAGTTAAGCATGATGTTATCAATCGGGGGATTTGTTCTTATGAAGATCACATCAAATCCAGCAAGTGGAAACATTTCTTCTCTGAATTCAACCCTTTTATGAAAAAGTGAAATGTTTTTCGAAACCGGTGAACTTTTTCTGATCACCCTGCAAAACCCACTGGTAATACTATCCCGGATAGTTAGGTTGTTCGGATAAACAATGGCAACTATGTGACCTCGTATAGCTGCCTCATGAACAAGACGCAGTGTTGAATCTGTTTCCGGATCCACCTCATGCCATGGATCCATAATAAATAATATATTCATAAGATCTGGTTATTTTTATTATTTTCCCGAACGGTGAAACGGATTCAGAAGACTGAAAACTGAGGCACTCGACAATGGCTTGAAATAACCATCCTTCACGGCCCTGATTTCTTCGATCGTATAAAAAGCATTGGGATTATACCGGTTAATGATATCTATCACTTCACGTGCCTGTTTTCTTTTGATTATAGAAAACAGCATTTTAATTTTCCCCGATCTGCCTTCCACATCTACTGCCGTTACACCGTAATTATTGGAACGCAGGTATCCTATCAGCTCTGTCGTATCTTTTTTCGGTATCACCCTGATCAGTACCGTACCGAGAGATAGCCTTTCTTCCACAATCATACCGATGTAATTACCCATGGCAAATCCTCCGGCATATGCAATATAACAAAGGACATTGTCAAGATGCTGCATCACCTGGGCCACTACAACAATCCATATCAGCACTTCAAAAAAACCCAGAACCGGAACAATAGACTTAAAACCTTTGGCAGCAAAGATCAATCGTATGGTTCCAACAGTCTGGTCAAATATCCTTGCAACGAAAATGATCAGGGGAAGAACTACCCAGGAAAATAACTCGACACTCATAATGAGGTGTTTTTATTCTATTTCTTCCTGAATATGTTCGAAAAATTTCTGGGCTCACGGTTTTTCCAATCCGCGTTATGATAAAGATAGCTGGCTATGAGCGGAAGAACCGAGGTAGCTTCTGCATAAACCATTTGCTCATAAACCGTGTCTACCTTTCCCCAGGAAGCTGCTTCCCTGAGCGTCGAACTGGAACAAGCACCATCGCGGACATCCGCTACGGTTATCTGGATAGCATATTTGTGCATAGGCACATCTTTACCCAGGATCTCTGCACATATTACCGTATCCTGAGTAAAATTCTTCGGAACACCACCGCCGATCATAAACAACCCGGTTGTATTGGCTTCCATCTTTATCATCGTAAGTTCCAGGAAGTCTTTCACAGAGTCAATGGATACATGCTTATCTGGATTTTCCCATTGGTGTTTTACCAGCCCAAATCCGGCACTGCTATCGGAAAAGGCCGGACAGAATATCGGAACACCATGCTCATAGCAAACCTGTATAAGTGAATCCTTCTTTTTTGAGTTTTTTACAAGATATTCGCCCATCCTGGCAATAAATTCGCGGGATGACCAGGGCCTGCGTTCAAGGGTATCGGCAATTTCCTTGATTGTCATATCGCATGCCTGCAATTCTTCTTCATCGATGTAGGTATCGTAAATTCTGTCGATATACAGATCCCGCAATACCTTGTCGTCAGCATAGGGAGTCCCTTTATAATGCTTATATCCAAGGGCTTCCAGGAAGTCCATGTCGACGATGGATGCACCGGTTGCCACAACGGCATCAATCATATTGCTTTTAACCATATCAACATAAACCTGCATACATCCGCCTGCACTGGTACTACCTGCCATGGTCAGGATCACCGAACAATCAGGATCGTTCAGCATACGCATGTATATATCGGTAGCTGAAGCAACTTCCCGCGACGTAAACGACATGTCACGCATTGCGTTGATGATGGGTGTGCTGTCGAACGATTTAATATCGATATGTTTGATCGTATCCTTTAAAACATCTTTCTTGTTCATGATTTTATTTTTTGGTTATTTATAATTTCCCATTCTTTTTAAAGACAAAGCCGATGATTTGGTATAATAACTTGGATGCTAAAAAATTTGATGATTTTTCATTCGGATTTGGACATAGTTCCACTACATCAAATCCAATGATTTCATGTTTTTCATTCACAGCCCGGATAAGGTTGACGACTTCATGATAAAGTAGTCCGGAAGGCTCCGGAGTTCCGGTTGATGGCAATATTGACGGATCCAGGCCATCCAGGTCTATCGTGACATAAACCTTTCCTCCCAGCTTTTCAGTTACTTCTGATATCCAATCCCCATAACGGCCATTTCTGATTCCGGAGGCATAAAAAACCTTTCCTTCCGGAACAAATTGTTTTTCAATAATATCCATGCTTCTTATGCCTACCTGGACAAAAGGACACCATTCCCTTACACGTGCCATTACACAGGCATGGTTGTATTTGCTTCCTTCATATTCCGGCCGGAGATCCGTATGGGCATCGATCTGAAGCACCTGTAAATCAGGATAATGCTCGTGGCATGCCTGGATAGCTCCAATACTTACCGAATGTTCTCCACCAATAGTAACAATGAATTTGCCCTGATCGAGCCATTTTTTTACTTTCCTGAACACTGCCTGACTCATCTTTTTGGGAGTGGCATCTTCTGTTATGTAGTCATCCGTATAAATCCCAACGCGAAAATTTTCCGCATCCAGGTCAATGTCATACAGCTCCATATTTTCCGAGGCTTCAAGGATAGCTTCAGGTCCTTTATCCGCACCCTTTACCCAGGTACTGGTGCCATCGTAAGGAACCGGCAGAATGACCACCGATGCCGTTTCCGGGCTCCTGAATTCTTTTGGTATTCCCCCGTAATGAATTTTTCTCATGATCTGGTCTCCTATGTTTTATTAAAATCCAAGGATTTTCAGCATGGGCTTGTATGTTTGTTCTTTGGCAAATAGCTTGGTACTATATTCTCCTTCGTCATCAACATCAATAATGATATGTTTGGGTGCAGGAATCAGGCAATGTTGTATTCCGCCATACCCACCGATGGATTCCTGGTAGGCTCCGGTATGAAAGAAACCAATATACAATGGTTCCTCATGGCCAAGTTTGGGTAGAAATATCGCGTTCGCATGAGCTTCCGCGTTATAGTAATCCATACTGTCGCATGTAAGTCCTCCTAGAAAAATTCTCTCATACTCTTTATCCCAATGATTTACGGCAAGTAAAATGAAGCGCTGACTCATAGCCCATGTATCCGGAAGCGTGGTCATGAATGAACTGTCGATCATGTTCCAGACCTCACGGTCGTTCTGGCGCTTCTGATCTACAATCGAGTACAGTACTGCACCGGCTTCGCCTACCGTGAAAGAGCCAAACTCTGTAAAAATATCCGGTTCCTTCACCCCGTTCCGGTCGCAGATATTTTTTATCTGAGCAATGATCTCCTCCGTCATATATTCATAATCATAGTCAAACGAAAGTGAATTCTTAATCGGGAAACCACCGCCTATATTCAGGGAATCGAGTTCAGGACAAATCTTTTTCAATTCGCAGTAAACATTCACACTCTTACTAAGCTCATTCCAGTAGTACGCAGTATCCTTTATTCCTGTATTGATGAAAAAATGAAGCATTTTTAGCTCAAAGAGTGGATTATCCTTGATTTCACGAATATAAAAAGGCACAATATCGTTGTATCGGATACCCAAACGGGAAGTGTAAAAATCAAATTTAGGCTCCTCCTCTGAGGCAATACGAATCCCAAGTTTTGTCTTTTTCTTGATTCCCTGTTTATATGTCTCAATCTCCTGCATATTATCAAGAATAGGGATAGTATTCACAAAATCGGAATTGATGAGTTCAACTATGTTCTCACGGTACTGTGGCCTTTTAAAGCCATTGCAGATAATGAATTTTTCCTTGGTTATTTTTCCGGTTTGAAAAAGTTCCTGAATGATATGGATATCAAAAGCTGAGGATGTCTCAATATTGGCTTCATTCTTCAATACTTCTTCCAATACAAAGGAGAAGTGAGAACTCTTGGTGCAATAACTGTAATGATATTCACCTTCGTAATCGGCCTTGGCCATAGCCACATTAAACCACCTTTTTGCCTTTTGTATCTGTTCAGAGATCTTGGGAAGATAAGTTATTTTCAGCGGTGTGCCATACTGCTTAATGATATCCATCAGCGGTATGTCATGGAAATAAAGTTCATTATCCTCCACGTGGAATTCTTCCTGCGGAAAATCAAAAGTCTGCCCGATCAGGTCAATGTACTTGTTTTTCATCGTATTAAATAACTCAAATAAAGGTAGGCAAAAATAACGGAATTATCAAAGAATATGATGAAATCATCTACTTTTTATCTGATGCGGATTTATTTCCCTGTATTGATTCACTGAAGACAGATTATCAGAGTTTTACGCAGGTTCCAGGTGTAAGGAAATCTTATATTAAGGATGGATTACCGGAAAAGTCCTATCAACCCCTAATAATCAAGGATTATAAACTCTGTTCGCCGGTTCAGGGCTCTTCCTTCTTCGGTATCATTTGATGCAACCGGATTGCTGTAAGAATAACCCATGTAATTCAGTCGATTATCATTAATCCCCTTTTCAATCAGGTATAGATAAACAGCCCTGGCACGGTTTTCAGACAACGATTTATTGTATTCAAAGCTTCCGGTATTATCTGTATGTCCTCCGATTTCAATCCTGATTTCAGGATTTTGCCTCAAAAAGTCCAGTAATTTTTCCAGTTCGGTATATGATTCTTCTTTTAACTGATAATTATCATGGTCAAAGAAAATATTTTTCAGGATGACTTTACTTCCCGGTTCAATGGGCATCAGTGGCACATCAATACGGAAAGGCTCTCCCTGGTTTTGCATCATTCGGTTTAAGTTGAAATGATCGGAGTAAAAAAGATATTCCGGTTTACTGACATTAAGGGCATATTCCCGGTCAGAAGGCAAACAAAGGAGGAATTCCCCGGTTAACGGATTTGAGACGGAGCGGACGATAACCTTCCCCGAATTCAGTGCAATCAATTCAAAAGATGCTTCCAGTTTATCCATGGTTTTCGCGTCGTAAACCAATCCTTGCAGATAAGTAACCGGAAGTGGCCGGAATTCTTCCGGAATATCTATCCTAAAGATATCATATCTACCTGTTTCGCCATAATTGCCGGAACTTATATAACCGGTTTGCCCATCAGCACTGACAATCAGGTTGATTTCATCCGATCCTGAATTTATCGGATAACCCAGGTTCCGGGGTGCCGACCATATGTCATTTTCATCTTTCCTGCAAACAAAAAGGTCATATCCGCCCATACCCGTATGCCCTTTCGATGAGAAATAAAGTGTTTTGCCATCCTGATGGATAAACGGGGCCATTTCGGCATCCTGTGAGTTAACCAGATCTCCCATATTGACAGGGCGGCTCCAGCTTCCGTCAGATTGAAGGCTGGATGTCCAGATGTCAGAACTGCCTTTGCCCCCTGGCCTGCGACTGGCAAAATACAAAGTTCGTCCATCAGACGACAAGCATGGCTGGGATTCCCATGTGGATGTGTTAACAACAGGACCGAGATTGGCAGGCAATGTCCAACCCCTTCCCCTTCTTCGTGTATAATAAAGGTCACAACTCCCATATCCACCCGGAGCATTGCACCCGGTGAAAAACAAATATTGCCCGTCGGGAGAAAAAGTTGCTGCACCAATGTTCCCGAATTCATTCAGAAAAACGTCCATCTCTGCCGCTTTCATCCATAAACTATCTTCCTTAACGGAAATAAAAACCCTTTCCCTGAATAATCCAGATCTCAGAGAATCGGTTTCCTTGCGGGTAAAGATCAGTTCACGCTGGTCTGTCCCTACAGTATTAACATATTCATCAGCATCGGTATTGATCCCGCCTCCCAACCGCAAAGGAGAGATATCAAAGGGGTTTTCAAGCGATCGGGCCCGGAAAAGACAGGTATTCATCAACTTTCTTACCCTTGCATCCTGTATAGGATCAAGTTCTGCGTTCTCCAGGTAAACTTCATACAATTGCCTGGCTTTTCTGTATTCCTCCCGGTTAAACTCGGCATTAGCGTATACGAACCAAATAAAAGGATCAAAATCAGGATCTATAGAAACAGCCTTCCTGTAATATTTTACCGCTGCATCCCATTCCTGTAAATCAGAGTGAATATCAGCTGAAATAATATAGGGTAAAACGAAATTGGAATCTTCTCTGATAGACTTTAAAGCAAAACCCAGCGCATCGTTCAACTGCTTCTCTTCAAAGGCCTTTCTGGCTTTCTCCATGAAAGACCATGCTTTTTTCGATTTGGTGTAATCCTGCTCTTCAAAATCCTGTGAAAAAACGGGCAATGTCAGGCTCAAACTAAGAATAAGACATAGCCCCATTCCTAAAGATGAAATATGACGTATTAGCATCATGGAATATGCATGTATTTGTGACTTTGAAGTGATATTCTCCATTGGGGATGATCCAGAATATAATCAACGATAACAGGCATCATTTGTTTCGAACGGCTCCATTCGGGTTGAAGTAATAGGAGGCAAGCATCCCCTACCTTTTCTGCATGCATCTCAGCCCATAAAAAATCCTTCTCATTCTCAACAATCACCTTTAATTCGTTTGCTATAGGAAAAATGCTTTCTTCCGGAGGATGATTTCGCTTTGGCGAAAGACACACCCAGTCAAATTGTCCCGATAACGGATATGCCCCGGATGTTTCCAGGAAAATCTCAAATCCCTTCTCTTTAAACTTAGCACACAGAAAATCAAGATTGTACATCAATGGCTCACCTCCGGTGACTACCACCGACCTGGCTTTGAATTGCATAGCTTGACAAACAACATCTTCCACGGATTTTGGAGCCCATAGAGAAGCATCCCAGGCTTCTTTTACATCGCACCAATGACAACCAACATCACAGCCGCCTATCCTTATAAAATATGCCGCTTTTCCGGTATGAAATCCCTCTCCCTGAAGACTGTAAAACTCTTCCATCACCGGCAGGTACTTTCCTGAAGCAATATCCATTGATATGGTTTTAATTCTTGATAAGCTTGCCTGTTTTAACTATGGGACCACATCCTACTTTAACGGCATAAAACCCATCCTTTAACTGATCTGCATCCACAATAATTCTGTATCCGTTCCCGGTCTTGGTAAAAATACTGTATAATACATCACAAGGGGATCCTACCTGATTAAGGATGCTTACTTCCGGTTCAAAACCCCGGGCATCGGGAATTTCTATTATAATCCTGTTGTTGACAGGATTCGGAGTAATCTGAATGTCAATATCCTTTATTGCCGACTCAACATTGCCGGTATAATTGCCAGTATACTGCCCATATTCAGCATAATAAACCTGTTGATTAAAAAACTGGCTTGCCTCCGCTGAAATTAGAATTCCATCCTGACTGATCACGCAAGCCCCCTCAGTCTGGGCTCCCAGGATGTATGGCATTGTAATTAATCGTTTATTGCCGGAAAGAAAATCTGTCCCCTGGTAATCCCATAACATCCAAAACATTGGGATAAAAGTGCTATATCCTGTGAGAGCAATAAACCCGGTCTCAGGATAGCAGGAAGCGCCAGTTACCAGGCATCCGGCATTAAGACTATCAAGTACCTCTGCCTGATATGTACCTGGTATTTTGGGAACCCTGTATATCCTGGAATACTTGTTTAACCAGTTCTTCGAGAAGAGATAGAGACTATCCCCTACCGAAATCATTGCTTCGCAGTCGTAATTATGATTGTTGTGATTAGGAGTAAAAACCTGCTGGTCGGCAAAAGAAAACCAGATTACATTCGCATTAACATATATCGTGTCCGTTAACGATGTTAAAATATCCTCCTTCGAAATAACAAGAATATGCAGATCCTGACGGCTGCCGGAATTATTTCCAAAATCGCCTATATAAATATTATACTCATCCTGATCAATATCTTCCCAATCGGTATTATCCGCATTATCAATAAAAACCCATTGAATGATTTCACCCGTTGCAGTATCAATTTTGTAAATAGCTGCATCCCCGCCGGAGTCGTTATGTGTCCATAAACCTTCATTCCAGAATATTAATCCTGAAGTCTCATTGACAAGACCGGGCAAAGACATGAAAACAGGAGTATCCAATGAAGTGGGATCATATAAACAGGAACCATCGTTTAAAGAAGCGGCAGGGTCGTAATTAGTGGCCTGAGGATCGGTGCAGCCATAAATCTGACCCATTACAGGCAGGGTATAAACAATCATTATACCGAAGAGAATAATGACAATCAGAATATTATGGCCGGCTCCCCTGCTATCCATAGATCTCCTTTCTGGCTGCTTTAAGCGTATTCATCAACAGGGATACTATTGTCATAGGCCCTACTCCGCCCGGAACCGGGGTAATAAAGGAAGCTTTCTTTGAAACTTCTTCGAAGTTCACATCCCCGACCATTTTATACCCTGTAGGGCTTGATTCCGATTCAACTCTATGTATACCAACATCGATCACCACGGCATCCTTTTTTACCATTTCACCCGTAAAAAATTGTGGTTTACCGATTGCAGCTATCAGGATATCGGCTTGAGAAGTAAATTTTTCAAGGTTTTTCGTACGGCTGTGGCATAAAGTAACCGTGCAATCACCCGGTTGAGATTTACGGGAAAGCAGGATAGAAACAGGTGTTCCAACGATATTGCTTCTTCCGGCAACCACGCAGTGTTTACCTTCCGTTTCGATCCCGGCACGTTTTATAAGTTCTACAATTCCCATCGGAGTAGCTGAAATAAAAGAAGGTAAACCCTGGATCATCCTTCCCAGATTCACCGGATGAAAACCGTCGACATCCTTGGAAGGTTTTATACGCTCCAGAATGCGGTCTTCGCGAATATGAGCAGGTAAAGGCAACTGAACAATAAAGCCGTCGATATCATCATCGTTGTTTAGAAAATCAACCATATCAAGCAGCTCTTTCTCCGATATTTTATCACTTTGACGATAAACCGAAGAAGTAATACCCACCTCACGGCATGCTTTCTCTTTGTTGTTTACATATGTATGACTGGCAGGATCATCGCCTATCAGGATGGCGGCAAGGTGAGGAGCTTCCAATCCTGCATCGATCATAGCCGCAACCTCCTTCTTGATCTCATTCCGAATTTCAGCCGCGATAGCTTTTCCGTCAATTATTTTCATTAATACTCACGATTAATTTTTTGGCATATTCTTCATATTCCTCATCATACGCATCATATTCTTTCCCCCTCCCCCAGTCATGGCACGCATCATTTTGCTGGTCTCATCAAACTGCTTGATCAGTTTGTTCACCTCCTGGATATCCTGCCCGCTGCCCTGCGAAATCCTTTTTCGGCGGCTTCCGTTCAGTATCTTGGGATTGCTCCTTTCTTCCGGGGTCATTGAGTATATTATCGCTTCTATCCCTTTGAAAGCATCATCGTCGATGTCGAGATTTTTAAGAGCCTTGCCCATACCGGGTATCATGCTCATCAGATCCTTGACATTACCCATTTTTTTGATTTGCTTGATCTGCCCCAGGAAATCGTTGAAATCAAACTGGTTTTTGGCCAGCTTTCTCTGCAGACGCTGTGCTTCCTGAACGTCAAACTGCTCCTGGGCTTTCTCTACCAGAGATACAATATCACCCATGCCCAATATCCTGTCAGCCATCCTGGCAGGATAGAAAATGTCAATGGCGTCCATTTTTTCTCCAATACCCACAAACTTAATGGGTTTATTGACCACTGATTTTATGGAAAGAGCAGCACCACCGCGGGTATCGCCATCGAGTTTTGTCAGCACGACTCCGTCAAAATCAAGCCTTTCGTTAAAGGCTTTTGCTGTGTTTACAGCATCCTGGCCGGTCATGGAATCCACCACAAAAAGAATTTCATGAGGATTGATGTTTTTCTTAATGGATGATATCTCGTTCATCATCTCTTCATCAACCGCAAGGCGCCCTGCCGTATCCACGATCACCACATTGTATCCCTTCTCTTTTGCATAGGAGATGGACTTTTTTGCAATGCTCACAGGATCTGTATTCCCTTCTTCCGTATAGACTTCTGTCTCGATTTGCCCACCAAGGACCTTCAACTGCTCGATGGCAGCAGGCCTGTATACGTCACCGGCAACCAGTAAGGGATTGCGATTGTTCTTTTTCTTCAGATAATTCGCCAGCTTGGCTGAAAATGTGGTTTTTCCCGACCCCTGAAGACCTGCTATCAATATAACGGCCGGGCTGCCTTTAAGATTTAAATCTACCTTGTCGCCGCCCATAAGAGCAGCCATCTCATCCCTGACGATTTTTATCATGAGCTGTCCGGGCGAAACGGCTGTGAGAACATTCTGCCCCATGGCCTTTTCCTTGACATCATCGGTAAACTGCTTGGCTATCTTGTAACTGACGTCGGCATCAATCAAGGCCCGGCGGATATCCTTTACGGTCTCCGCAATATTGATCTCCGTGATGTGTCCACGGCCTTTTAGTATCTGAAACGAACGTTCCAGTTTTTCACTTAATCCTTCAAACATTTTCCTCTATTTTTTCGAGTGCAAAATTAATAAAATATGAGTATCGGGAAGCATTAACGAAAAGTTACAGGATGCAGGTTGCAGGCTGCAGGTAGTTTGGGTGAGGGTATTGAGTAATGAGGTTGTAACTTGTAACCAGCAACCTGCAGCCAAATCGATGAAACCTGTAATATAATGTTAAATTAATAAACATTTCATATAAAAAGTATTGTATTTATCTTCTCATTTCATTATCTTTGCTCAAGACCAAGCCGATGACCCGGACATGATCAAAAACAGGCTTCCATTTTCAACTCTACCCACTTTTATAAGTCATTTTTTTGGAAACCCAAATCCTGATATCTGAAATTACTATTTACCAAACCAAATAATTAGATTATGAAAAAGCTCAAATTAAGAATGTTAACCAGCCTGATCCTTCTGTTGGCGACATCTGTTGTCGTTTCCCAGGATTATCAGTTTAATGTTATCGCCGGTGAAATCACAAATGAAGTGATAACACCTGCTGCTTCTCCCTCACCTAATTCCTTTATCACAGGAACCGGGACTCATCGGAACCCTAACCGGGTAATGACAGAAATTAATTTTGATGATAGTTTTGGGTTACCATGCAGTTTCGGAAGCGTTTACCCCCTTCAATATGATTACGAAGGTTATGGCGTTGTTTTTGCCGGTCCTTCAATGCTTGACGGAGGAGCAATACTGGATGAGTGTTCAACCTTTCCTGCAACCGGATATTCTCCACCCAATTTTTTAGCGTTCAACACGGGAGGCAACCTGATGTCCGGTGGTTTGGCAACGGGACCGGAAGACATCTACTTCAATCCACCGGTATCGTACATGGAAATCAAGGCCGGTTGTGCAGCAGCAGGAACAATAGATATGTTCGCCTATGATGAACAAGATAACATAATAGATTATACCCAGATTACAGCCACAGACCCCATGCAGGTCATTTCGGTTTCCGCTGAGCGAATTGCAAAGGTTACCATTCAGTTTTCAGGAAACTTTTTGGTGCTTGATGATATGGTTTTCGACACATATCTGGCTCCCGACAATCTGGAAGCAACTGTGGATCCTGGTAACGGAAACACGGATCTATCCTGGTATTATGCCCCTATAAATGGCGTTTATGAGGACTTTGAAGATGGCAATGCACAAAACTGGATCCCGGTCACCGGCTATTGGAATGAAAGTAACGGTAAATACCTTGCTGAGAATACTGATTTCAAAATAGCTTCCTCATTTTATAATTATACCTTTAATGAGTTTGACCTGGAAGTGCATTTCGCAAAAACTGCAGGAAGTTCCTGTAATGTTGGAATATATTTTTGCGGGGATCCATCTTCAATAGGACCCAACGGGGGATGGCTGAATGGATACCACCTGGTTTACTGCGACAATCAATCGTATAACATAGCCCGTTATGATAACGGCAGCGCTACTTTCATACAGGACTGGACTACAAGTCCCAATCTGAACTCAGGAATTGGAAGTTACAATACTGTCAGGATAGTCCGTTCGGGTGGAAACATAGAAGCCTATTTCAATGGTTTTTATCAGGGAACCTGGTATGATCCTACATACTTATCAGGAAAAATCGGGTTGAAATTATACGATGATAACATTGGAAGCGGTTCCGCCGCTTTCGAATATATCACCATCGATCCGGTTGCAGATGGTTTTACTTTCCATCCCGTTCCACCCGATCTTTTCCTGAAAAGATTTAATACTTCAACAGATTATTCTGACTGCAATACGTGCCGCAACGAAAACTATACTATAGAACCTGCTCCGGCCCCGGTTGAGAATCCTTATACTCATTATTCAAAAAATGCATTTCAGAATTTTAATGTTTACCTGTGGGACAATGTTACCGCAACACCTTCCATTCCCAATTATTCACTGACACTTCCGGATTTCGGATTATACGGATTTAACGTGACAGCACAATATATTGAAGGAGAATCCAACAGCACCAACCATGAAATGCTATGGTGGTTGGATCAACCCATTTATACACAGATTCCCTACGGTCCAAATGACTCATGGGGAGGATACACCAGCGATTATGGCCCGCCGGAACATTATCTTGTTTATGATTGCTTTACCGGGCTTACAGAATTGATCAATGGAATAACGTTTATCGGGATCAATGCCGAATTTTCCAGTGGTTGGTTCACCTGCAACAATGAAGACCCTATGACCTTTGAAATAAAGTTTTATGAAGATAATGCCGGCTTGCCGGGCACTGAGGTTGCTTCATTTACTGCCGAAATCAACCGGATTGAAACCGGGATGAATTATAATTTAGGCGATGACTTTCCTGCATATGAATACCGCTATTACCTACCGGATCCTGTAGACCTTGCTAATGGCTGGGTTTCTGTACAGGGGATCAGCGTTGGCACGCCCGACTGCTGGTTCCTTTGGAACACATCACCTGATGGTTGCAATACGGCATACCAGTGGAACGGAATATCCCTTGATAATCTTGGTGCAAATATGGCTTATGCTTTACTTGGCGGGTGGGTGCCTCCTCCTCCCACTAACCTGCAGGCCAATCTTACCCCTGCCACAGGGCGCGTTGTTTTAACATGGCAACATACTACCTCCGCTAGCAGGGCATTTCAATACTACAAGATCTACCGTAACGGAACAAACATAGGAATTACCCTGAATACAGGATATGAGGACTTCCTGCCTGCTTATGGTTCTTACGACTATGAGGTCACTGCTTTTTATGATGAAGGAGAATCCGCAGCAGCCGGCCCGGTCAACGTTAACTGGACCAACGTGGGTGTTGAGGAAATTGACGGTGAACAGGTGTTGATCTACCCCAACCCGGCCAGGGATCACCTGATCATTGAATCGGCTCCGGGTAACTCCGAAGTGACTATTTATAACCATTTCGGTCAGCAGGTCTTTTACCAGGCACAACCAGGAAATATCCTGAAAATCAACACCTCATCCTTTGCAACCGGTGTTTACCTGGTAAAACTCTCAACCAATCAGGGCAATATCACCCATAAAGTGATCATCCGGTAAAAGGATTTCTTTGTAATCCTGAATAAACGTGGTGGATTTAAACACCACAATAGTCACAATAGTTCACAGTAGAATTTCTCCATTCATCTATTGTGAGCTATTGTGACTATTGTGGTAAAATCCCCCTTGCAATGCAACGGTAACATAACAGACCTTGTCTCATATTAAAAATCCCTTTAAAACCCAAAACCAAAGACAATGTTTCATTCCAGAAGCTTTCTTATCGTCATACTGTTGGTCACGCCCCTTTTACATTTTTCCCAGGATATTATCACCCCCTCACCCCTTAACCACCAATCCCTAATCCCCAAGCCCCAACCCCTAATCCCTAATCCCCAATCCCTATCCCCTAACCCCTCTCCTCTTCAAACCGGCGAAGACTCTTTAATTGTAGCAGCTACTCCATCATCTGGCCAATGTTATATAAAATGGGATTTCATTCCGGGAAGCTATGAGGAATATAAATTTGACGACGGCTCTGCAGAAGAGCTTATTGTGTGGGCTAATGCCGGCAATGAAAATGCGGTAAAGTTTAATACAGGAGGTTCTCCTACTCTTGTTAGCGGAGGAATGATTTATGTCGGTGACGGAAGTTTCCCGGCAGGCAACTGGTTTGGCACTGATTTCAGGATGATCGTGTATGATGATGACGGCCCCGGGGAAATGCCCGGTACAGCTCTGGATTCCGTTACAGTTACCGTAAACAATTATGGATGGGTTGAGTTTTGGGGATTAAATGCACTGATCAGCGCCGGGAATTTTTACCTTTCCATGCGCCAGCTATCAAATGTACCCAACTCCCCTCCTCTTGGTGTGGATTATTCAGGTCCTACCTACAATTATGGTTATTGCAGACTACAGGGTAACGACTGGCAATTAAATGTTTATCAGGATTTGATGATACGTGCCTTTGTTTCTGAAGATCCCGGCATTTCTTATTATTCAGTTGCCTGGGTCGAAGATATGCAATCCTGCGACCCCCTCACCGGAACCCTCACCGTAATAGGATCAACTACAGAAAATGAATTCACTGATATTTTATACGGACAAACCGGCGGATTTTTAAGATATGCAATTCAAATCGTTTATCAGTCGTCCGGTTCTTCAGGATGGTTCTTTTCCAATCTTACCGGCAATAACACCACATCCCCGATCACCTTCAACATGGAAATGATCAATGGGGATCCCATCAACAACGTACGGATTGATCTGTATTCTCTGGACTGCATGAATTCGGATTACACTTTGTTTACCGGTCCGGACGGCTCTGCAACAGAAGATTCGGTTTACCATGGCCATTATGATATTTATGCGTATAAACCCGGGTATGACAGTATTTCAGTCCTGAATGTTCCTGTTTTCAGCGACACGGTTTTCAACTGGGTGATGGATGAGTTGTACCTTGCGCCGGTGAATGTAGCGGTTGATACACAGATCTCGGTAATGTCATGGGATCCTCCTTTCCTTAGGGAATGCAGCAGGGAGATTCTGAGCTACTTTATATTCCTGGATGATACTATGATCGAATCAGGCAATATGACATCAGTGCAACTACCTTACATGGATTATGGCACAGAACATATTGCCGGCATCTATGCAGCATACACCACAGGAAACAGTGACACCATTGATGTTGAGTTCACTTCCGGCTATCTGGCCAAACCGGAAAATCTGGAAGGAGAGCCATTGGATGATATCATTCATATCTGGTGGGATGCACCCAGGATACCGGATACAACAAGCAAAAGCAGGGACATGTGGGATGTCCGCTTCCTCTATCCGGTTACAGGAGTAAGCCCGGAATACGGAATCGAAACGGACGGGAATTTCATTTATACGAGCCAGTCGACCGGAAATCTGATCAATAAATATGAAGAAGACGGGACTTTTCTATTTGGGTTTTCCATTCCGGGAGTTAGCGGGCTGAAAGACCTGGCCTATGATCCTGATGAGGGATGGATGTACGGAGGTGACGGTGGTAATACCTGCTATGTCATGGATTTCAATTCGGCAACACTTGTCAGGACATTCATAGCTCCGGTCAACATACGGGCCATTGCTTACGATGATGATCAGGATGGGTTGTGGACTTATAACTGGAACACAGATATCGTGCTATTCGATAAGCAGGGGAATTTGCTGCAAAGCTTTCAAACAGGTACCTTCAATAATTATACTGGTTTTGCGTACGACAATCATACCTTCGGGACTCCCGTCCTCTGGGGATTTACCAGTGATGGTGCTGAAGCCAATCTGGTGCAGATCGACCTCACATCAGGTCAGGAAATCTTCAACATTGATGTTTACAGTATCCTTGGAACTGGGTCGGCTCCATCGGGTGGCTTGTTCACACACTGGATGTCAGGAGATTTCTGGACCATTGGGGGAGTCTTACAGGATGAATGGATCTTTGGGCTTGAACTGACTACATGGCCGTACTATCCCGGACAGGGCGGAATTGTACCTGCAAACCTATTGGGGTATAATATACACCGGGACAATGAGGAATATGATTTTATAGAACATAATCCAGGCGATACCACAGCAGAATATTTCGATTTCGGATTGATCCCCGGTTTGTACAGGTATGATGTAAGCGCTTTATACGATTTGGGGCCGTATGGCCAACCTGGCGACACCGGGGAATCCGCCATGGATGGCCCAATATTTCTCTATAACAACTCAAATTTTGTATTACCCTTTAATGAACCCTGGGCATCCGGCACTTTCGAGTTGAATGAGTGGTATCATGATACCAACTGGACTATTGACGGAAACGGAGGGAATCCTGCCCCGGCTGCAAAATTCACAGGCGAACCTGCACTTTCTAATTACTCAACATCTCTCACTTCCTGGTATATTAATTGTCTGGGCGTAAACCAACCATACATTGATGGGGAAATCTGGTTTGAATTTGACATCAGACTGGATGACTTAAATCCGACAGGACAGGAGAAATTGACCGTTAGGGCATGGTGTGGAGAGGGATGGGATACCATTACTACTTTTGATAACTCCGAGGGAAGTTTCGGCTGGTTGCACCGGAAATATAACATCAGTACTTGTGCATGGGGTGTTGATCTGTTCCAGATACAGTTTTCCTGTAGCGGGATATCTTCTGCCAACATCGCATCCTGGTTAATCGACAACATTAAGGTATACAGGCTCTGCCCGGCTCCATACAATTTGGAATCTGAGGAGATTTCCTGGCACGACTACCTGCTTACATGGCATGCACCGGATTATTCACAAAACCGTGAATTACTGGGTTACAACGTATACATTGATCAAGCTTTCCTCGAATATACTACAGACACTTTTTATTACTGGGTTCCACAGATGGGCGGGGAATTTGACATTAATGTTACGGCCACTTATGAGGATTGCGAATCGTATTACAGCGACACGTTAGCTGTGAATGTTCCTGTTGGGATAGAAGAAAAAAATGATGATGGATTGTTCATATTCCCAAATCCTGCTGATGATTATCTGATGATCCGGTCGGAAGAAGATATCCTCTTCATAAAACTATTCAGCCCGGTGGGCCAAATTATATACCACAGCAACGATTTAACAAAGAGCACAAGGATCAGTACTTCTCATTTACCCGGAGGAATTTTTCTGGTCCAAATAACCACTAAGCAGGGTATCGCTACTCGTAAAATAATCATCCAATAATCCTCTTCGGTGCTCCCCACACAAGTGCATCAGAATTCTGGTATACACAATTTGAGGAAAATACGTAGGGGGCGACATAATACACTGAAAATTGAATCTTAACGGTTGATTTCCTGCATTTTTAGCACCATTTCGCGTAACATTCCGTTACCTTTGTAAGTAAATAAACTTGTTAATCAAAAAGCCAAGAAAGATGATACAGATCGTGGAAACTTCCCGTGATGCCATGCAGGGTATCATGGAATTCATTCCGACAGCCTCCAAAGTCGAATACCTGAATTCATTATTAAAAGTCGGATTTGACATTCTGGAGTTTGGAAGCTTTGTTTCACCCAGAGCTGTGCCTCAATTAAAAGACAGTGGTGAAGTGGTTCGTAAACTAAATCTACAAGGCAATGGCACACGTTTAGCCGCCCTCGTCGGTAATGTCAGAGGTGCCCTGGAAGCCGTACATTATGATGAGATATCCTATATTTCTTACCCACACGCTCTTTCAGGAAAATTTCTTGAGTTGAATCTCAATTCATCTCTCGACAAATCAAGGGCTATTTTAGCCGAAATCCTTAATATGGCAGATAAACGGGATAAAAAAACCATTGTTTATCTTTCCATGGCATTCGGAAATCCATATGAAGAAGAATGGTCGCTTGACAAGCTGATCCGTGAGTGTTACGAACTCGACAATATGGGAGTCCACCGCATTACCCTGGCAGATACCATGGGGCATTCAAAGCCGGCTCAGATACGTGAGGTATACAAAATATTATCAGATGGGTTCCCTCTGGTTAAATTTGGGCTACACATGCATACACAGAAAGACTGCTGGTACGACAAACTGGAAGCTGCCTATATTAGTGGCTGCAAGGTATTCGACGGCACCGTTAACGGCTTGGGAGGCTGCCAGTTCACCGGATATGAAATGATAGGAAATCTTAGTACTGCATGCATCCAGGATTTCCTCGAACAAAACGGAATTTCAAGCAAATTGAACAAAAAGGAACTCAAAAAAGCAAGGGAACTATCAGCAGAGCTATTGGAATCAGTGCATACTTAATGCATAAGGGGAATAGCGAAATCCGGAGATCAGAAGCCGGATTTTTACATACAGAATTCTATAAACCATCTTTTAAAACAAACCCCGGGATTTTTCCCGGGGTTTGTTTTTTTGGTATCGGGAAAGGGAAATAAAAGGTTGCTGGGGACTGGGTGCTGGGGACTGGGTGCTGGGGACTGGGGACTGGGTGCTGGGGACTGGGGACTGGGTGCTGGGGACTGGGTGCTGGGGACTGGG